>JBJELL010000293.1:0-1863 GCA_051879115.1 Lachnospiraceae bacterium | reverse complement strand
GCTCTTAGCGTCTCATCTAAGGCTTCCATCGTCTCTTCCATATCTGCCTTATTGGCATTGCTTCCCATATGCCCGATACGAATAACCTGGCCGGAAAGACTGTCAAAGGAACCGGCTAACATAATATTGTGTTCCTCTTTCATCCGCTCTAAAATCTCTTTTGCACTTGTCTCTTTTGGTACGTCAAAAACCGTTACCGTATTGGAAAATCCGTTTTCTAAGTGAAGTTTTAATCCGGCACTTGTTATGGCATGACGGCAGGCATTTCCAATCTTGGCATGGCGTTCTAACATATCTTTATCCTCTTTGATATTCTCAAATGCCTCTCTTAATCCATAGATATCACTAATTGGCATGGTATATGGAAACCATTTCGCTTCATAGTAGCCTTCAAATACTTTCAGATTTGCATAAAAAGAAGCAATCGGTGTCTTCCTCTTATCCATTGCCTTTTTTGCATCCTCACTGACGGTTACAAAGGTAAGTCCCGGTGGTGCTGATACGGCTTTCTGGGAACCGCCACAGAGGATATCTATCTGATAGTCATCAACTCTTACCTCTTCGCCAAACATGGCAGATACCGAATCCACCACTGTCATAATGCCATATTTTTTCAGGAGTGGACAAAGAACTCCAATATCATTTAACATTCCGCTTGGAGTATCACAATGTACCAGAGTGGCATATTTATAGTCATGGCTTTTTTCTAAAAATGCCTCTAATTCTTCCGGATGAATCGGATTCTTATCATCTACGGTATAAAGATTTGGCACTCCGCCATACATAGATACAAAATCTGCGAATCCTTTTCCATAGATGCCGTTATCTAAGACTAAGACCTTATCTCCCTGCTCTGTCAAAGAGGCACAGGCTGCCTCTAATCCTAAGATTCCCTCTCCATCTAAAATCAGGGTCTCATTTTTGGTATGCAAAAGCTCACTGATGAGTTCACAGGTCTCTTTGTAAAACTCTACAAATTCTTCATCCAAATCCGGATTGGTACATTCCCTTGCAAGGGCAAGGCGGACATTTTCTTTTACCTGGGTTGGCCCGGGTGTCATAATCTTATACATAATCTTCTCCAATCTGTACAATTATACCAGAATCTTATTTGCTGCTTTTTTCAACGGTTCAATGACAATCAGTACGATAACTGCCGCTACTCCAATCTGTACCAGATTTCCCGGTATAGATGCCATCGGAGCTGCCCAGTTGCCATAGAGAATCACTTCCGCTATATAATAACCAACCACCTTAATTACACCTGCTAAGACGATTGCCACAACGTTCCACACATATCCGTGTTTCTTCTCTGTAATCAGCCCCACTTCAAATCCCATAAGTGCTACGATAAACAACGTAAATGGTGCCCATGCACCCCAGCCGGAAAGCAGGTCGAATAATCCCATACCGATTCCGCCTGCGATAGCTCCTGTCTTTTTTCCAAATATAATGGCAAAGATAAATAGCGGCACATTTCCTAAATGAATCAGTCCTCCTGCTGCTGCAATCGGCAGACGTACATTGATGAATGCCGTAAATACATAAACTAATGCGATTCCAATAGCCGTAATGGTTAAAAATTTCACTTTTGATTCTTCCACAATTCCCTGCGTCGTTCCTACTGCTGTCTGTTCTCTCATAACATTTCCTCTTTTCTCTTATTGTTTTCTAAAATATCACTGCTATCATAAGCCCTGTCTGGTTATTTTCACATATCCAGTTTCTATGTTTTTTAGCACGCCAGTTCAAAAGAAATCTCTGCACATTCGGACATATTTGAAATTCTTATTCTTCTACAACAAAAGGGATGTTCCCACGGAACATCCCTTTTTCTTATTATAAAATGTTTCTATTTTCTGG
>JBJELL010000292.1:0-7562 GCA_051879115.1 Lachnospiraceae bacterium | reverse complement strand
AGAAGAGGCCTATCCGGGCAAGGGCGCTGATTATGCACAGCAGATTAAGGACTGTACCATCGCTTTATATAAGAAGTGTGCAGAATATGCATTGAGCAAGGGAATTATCATTGCAGATACCAAGTTTGAATTTGGATTAAACGAAGAAGGAAAGGTAGTACTCGGCGATGAGATGCTGACACCGGACAGCTCTAGATTCTGGCCGTTAGAAGGATATGAAGCAGGAAAATCACAGCCATCCTTTGACAAACAGTTTGTAAGAGACTGGTTAAAAGCAAATCCGAACAGTGATTACTTATTGCCGGAAGAAGTCGTAACGAAAACTGTTGATAAGTATAAAGAAGCATTTGAATTATTAACAGGCGAAAAATTTGTATAAGCTGCCAGACCGTAACTTGTAGATTAGACAACGAAGAAGAAAGGTCAGGATTGCCTTATGAGTAATAGAGAATTAGAAAAGAGTACACCGTGGGACGGTCTGCATGAGGAATGTGGCGTCTTCGGAATGTATGATTTTGATGGAAATGATGTAGCTTCAACGATTTATTATGGATTGTTCGCCCTGCAGCACCGTGGACAGGAGAGCTGCGGTATTGCGGTAAGTGATACGAATGGTCCAAAAGGAAAAGTCGTTACACACAAGGATATGGGATTAGTAAATGAGGTATTCACCCAGGAGAATTTAGAATCCATGAAGGGGGATATCGGCGTAGGGCATGTCCGCTACTCTACAGCGGGAGCGTCCACAAGGGAAAATGCACAGCCATTAGTATTAAATTATGTAAAGGGTACGTTAGGACTTGCTCACAATGGAAATCTGATTAATGCCAACGAGCTGCGCAGGGAACTGGAGTACACAGGAGCAATCTTCCAGACAACTATTGACTCAGAGGTTATTGCATATCATATAGCAAGAGAGCGCTTGAACTCGAAAACAGTAGAAGAAGCAGTAGGAAGAGCAGCGCAGAAAATAAAGGGTGCCTATGCACTCGTTGTAATGAGTCCGCGTAAGTTAATCGGAGCAAGAGATCCTTTCGGCTTTAAACCTCTTTGTATTGGAAAGAGGGATAATGCCTACATCCTTGCTTCAGAGACCTGTGCACTGGATACACTTGGAGCGGAGTATGTCAGAGATGTGCTTCCGGGGGAAGTCGTAACGATTACACCGGAAAAGGGAATTGTCTCAGATACTTCCATGTGTCTTCCAAAGGAAAAACAGGCGAGATGTATTTTTGAGTATATCTATTTTGCAAGACCGGACAGCCAGATTGATGGAATCGGGGTATACCATTCCAGAATCAAGGCAGGAAGATTTTTAGCAATGGATTCTCCGGTGGAAGCTGATTTGGTAGTAGGGGTGCCGGAATCGGGAAATGCAGCGGCATTAGGTTATTCCTTAGAGTCTGGAATCCCATATGGAACGGCATTTGTAAAAAACAGTTATGTAGGAAGAACCTTCATCAAACCAAAGCAGAGCAACCGCGAATCCAGTGTCAAGATAAAATTAAATGTATTAAAAGAAGCGGTAGAGGGAAAGAGAGTCATCATGATTGACGACTCCATTGTAAGAGGAACCACTTCTGACCGTATCGTACGTATGCTACGGGATGCAGGAGCGAAAGAAGTGCATGTGAGGATTTCCTCACCGCCATTTTTATGGCCATGCTATTTTGGAACAGATATACCGGAGCGGGAACAGCTAATTGCCTATAACCGCACCGTAGAAGAAATCAGAGACATCATCGGAGCAGACTCACTGGGATATTTAGAAATGTCCAGACTGGATGAAATGGTGGACGGACTTTCGATTTGTAAGGGATGCTTTAACGGAGAATATCCGTTAGAACCGCCAAAAGAAGACATCCGTGGAGATTTTGAGAGGTAAATACAGATACACATAAAGGAGAAGAATATGTCAACAGATAGATACAACAGTCCATTGTCAGAGCGTTATGCCAGCAAAGAAATGCAGTATATTTTTTCACCGGATATGAAATTCCGTACCTGGAGAAGACTCTGGATTGCCTTGGCTGAAACAGAGATGGAATTAGGACTTTCCGAGAATGGAAAACCGGTCATTACGCAGGAACAGATTGATGAATTAAAAGCCAATGCCGAAGACATCAACTACGAGGTAGCGAAAGAACGTGAGAAATTAGTGCGTCATGACGTTATGAGCCATGTCTATGCATATGGTCAGCAGTGTCCAAAGGCAGCCGGAATTATCCACTTAGGAGCAACCTCCTGCTACGTTGGAGATAATACAGACATCATCGTCATGAATGAAGCCTTAAAATTAGTACGCAAAAAATTAGTAAACGTAATTGACGAACTTGCAAAATTCGCAGATGAATATAAGGATTTACCAACTCTTGCATTTACTCACTTTCAGCCTGCACAGCCAACCACGGTTGGAAAACGTGCAACACTTTGGATTCAGGAATTTTTAATGGATTTAGAGGATTTAGAATACGTGATGGGAAGCCTGAAATTATTAGGTTCTAAAGGAACAACCGGAACTCAGGCAAGTTTCCAGGAACTTTTTGCTGGAGATCAGGAAACCATTGATAAGATTGACCCGATGATTGCGAAAAAGATGGGATTTGAGGAATGTTATGCCGTATCCGGTCAGACCTATTCCAGAAAAGTAGATACCAGAGTGGCAAATATCTTAGCAGGAATTGCTGCTAGTGCCCACAAGATGTCTAATGATATCCGTCTGCTTCAGCACTTAAAAGAAGTCGAAGAACCATTCGAGAAAAACCAGATTGGTTCCTCCGCAATGGCATATAAGAGAAATCCAATGAGAAGTGAGCGTATTGCTTCCCTTGCAAGATATGTGATGGTAGATGCCTTAAATCCGGCAATTACCTCTGCAACCCAGTGGTTTGAGAGAACCTTAGATGACTCTGCAAACAAACGTCTGAGCATTCCGGAAGGTTTCCTTGCCATCGACGGTATCTTAGACCTCTGCTTAAACGTTGTAGACGGTCTTGTGGTATATGACAAGGTTATCCGCAAACACATGATGGCAGAACTGCCGTTTATGGCAACGGAAAACATCATGATGGATGCTGTAAAAAATGGTGGTAATCGTCAGGAGATGCACGAAAAAATCCGCCAGCTTTCCATGGAAGCAGGCAAGAATGTAAAAGAAGAGGGAAAAGATAACAACCTCTTAGAACTGATTGCAGCGGATCCGGCATTCAATTTAACCTTAGAAGAATTAGAGAAATCTATGGATCCTGCAAAATACGTGGGAAGAGCACCACTTCAGGTAAGTAAATTCTTAGAAAATGTAGTAAATCCGGCTTTAGAAGAGCGTAAAGAATTACTCGGTGTTGAAGTAGAGATTAACGTATAGACAAAACATATCACTTTGATATGGCAGGAGTAGTTGTACATGCTTGGAACCATCGTAAACACATTAGCAGTAATCGGCGGCAGTATTCTTGGGCTGCTGATTACTGCTATCAAAGAAAAATTTCAGATAAAGGATTCGGAACGTTTTTCAAAAAGAATCATGCAGGCATTAGGACTCTGCACCCTGTACATCGGAATCACAGGAGCTTTATCCGGTGAAAATACCCTGGTTTTGATTTTATCTATGGTGTTTGGCACCCTGATAGGAGAAGCCTGTGATTTAGATGAAAAAATCAACCGCTTAGGAGACCGTTTAGAGAACCGTTTCAAAGGAAAAGGCGGAGATAATAAGAAAGGAATTGCAGAAGGCTTTGTCAGTGCCTCCCTGCTCTTTTGCGTGGGAGCAATGACCATTGTTGGTTCCTTGCAGAGCGGACTTACCGGCAACCATGAGACTCTTTTTGCAAAATCTATGCTGGACTTCGTAGCGGCAATCGTTTTTGCATCCTCTTTAGGAATCGGAGTCATCTTTTCTGCAGCTTTCGTATTTGTCTATCAGGGAGCAATTACCCTGTTAGCCCAGTGGATATCCCCATTCTTAAATGATACGGTTATACAGGAAATGTCCTGTGTGGGATATGTCATTATCATAGCGTTGGCGTTAAATATGTTAGATATATCGAAGTTTAAAGTTATGAATTTTGTGCCGGCTATCTTTCTTCCGATACTGATTTGCAGATTTTTCTAGATATACATAAAATAGCACAAATGGGTTATAATGAGAGTAATAAAAACTGTCCTAAAATAGAGACAGTTTTTTCGTATTCGTGGGGCGGCTTTGCACAGATATTTCTATGCTTTAACTGCCAACATAAAAAGGAGGAGAAACTATGAATAACTATTATCCAATTACAGAAGTAAAAGCCAGACAAATCCTTGATTCCAGAGGAAATCCTACGATAGAAGCAGAGGTAAAGGTATCTGACTATGTAGTAGGAAGGGCAGCGGTTCCTTCCGGGGCAAGTACGGGAAGATTTGAAGCCGTGGAGCTTCGAGATGGAACCACAGAGTATTTTGGGCTGGCAGTACAGAATGCGGTACGCCATGTGAATGAGAGGATAGCCAAAGAGATTATCGGCATGAATGTCTTAGAACAGGAAAATATTGATGCGAAGATGATTGCTTTAGATGGTACTGAGAATAAGAGCAATTTAGGAGCCAATGCACTTTTGGCGGTTTCTATGGCGGTGGCAAGAGCGGCAGCAAATGCATTGGAGATTCCGCTTTACCGTTATTTGGGAGGATGCCATACCAGACTGCTTCCGGTGCCGATGATGAACATTTTAAATGGTGGAAAACATGCGGCGAATACGGTGGATTTTCAGGAGTTTATGATTATGCCTGTGAATGCAGAGAACTTTTCTGATGCGCTCCGTAAGTGTGCAGAGGTTTATCACAATTTAAAGAGACTGTTAGAGGAGAAGAATCTTTCAACAGGAGTCGGAGATGAGGGTGGTTTTGCACCGGATTTGCCGGATGCGAAAGCTGTACTGCGGTTTATTGTAAAGGCGATTGAGGCGGCTGGTTATGAAGCAGGAACCGATTTCATGATTGCCTTAGATGCAGCGGCAAGTGAACTCTATTCCGAAGAAGATGGAAAATACCGCTTTGAGGGAGAGGGAAAAGTCAAAGAGGAAGAAGTCTTAAGAGATACGAAAGAAATGATTGCTTATTATGAGGAATTAATTGAGGAATTTCCGATTATCTCCATTGAAGACGGACTTGCAGAAGACGACTGGGATGGATGGAAGGAGCTTTGCAGACGTCTGGGAGACAGAATTCAGCTTGTGGGAGATGATTTGTTTGTTACCAATACAAAACGTCTTGATCTTGGAATCAAGTTCCATGCGGCAAATGCAATCTTAATCAAGGTCAACCAGATTGGAACGGTAACAGAGGCAATGGATGCCATTGAACTGGCACAGAAGAACGGATTTAAGGCGGTAATATCCCACCGCTCCGGTGAGACAGAGGATTCCTTTATTGCCGATTTAGCCGTTGCAGTCAATGCGGGTCAGATTAAGACCGGTGCACCTTGCCGCAGTGAACGTGTGGCAAAATACAATCAGCTTTTACGGATTGAGGAAGAAATGAAGGAAGCAGCAAAATACACCAATCCGTTTAACAAAATTTAGGAAGAAATTCTTGCATAGATGCGACTTATGTGATATACTGTATCGAGTTACGAGTGGATGAGACTACAGGAGGTGTCACAAGTGGCAGTTTTAAAAACGGTTTTAATAGTAGGATTAATTTTAATAAGTATCATAGTAACAGCTATCATTTTAATGCAGGAAGGAAAATCCGCAGGACTTGGAGCCATCGCAGGAGCATCCGATACCTATTGGAGCAAACACAAAGATCGTTCCATGGAAGGAAAAATCATAAAGATTACAGTGGTTTTAGTCGCACTGTTTTTGATTATTTCTGCTGTATTGAATATAGGAAGTTTTTAGAATGTAAGGCTGTCGGTAATGCGACAGCCTTTTCTTATCATGTAGGAGAACTATGGAAAAGGAAGCGTTAGAGAAAAGAAAAAAAACGATATATAGTCTGATTTGCGATGACCTCTATGTGCCGATGAAGGCAAAAGAGATGGCAATGTTACTTCGGATTCCAAAAGAACAGAGACCGGAATTAGAGGAAGTCTTAGATGCTCTCGTGGAAGAAGGCAAAGTAGAAGTCAGCAAGAGGGGAAAATACAGCCGGGCAAAGAACCACTATATGACAGGTGTATTTGAGAGCAATCCGAGAGGATTTGGCTTTCTGCGGGTGGAAGGAGAAGAAGAGGATATCTTTATCCCGGAGGAAGAGATCAACGGTGCGATGCATTTAGACACGGTACAGGTAAAGATTCTTCCGGGCAGCCGGGGAAAACGAAAAGAGGGAACCGTTGTAAAGATTATCGAGCGTGGAATGACACAGGTGGTCGGTTTTTACGAGCAGAGCAAAAATTTTGGATTTGTTGTGCCGGACAATCAGAAGATTTTAAGTGATATTTTTATTCCCATCGAACATTCCAAAGGTGCTGTAACAGGACATAAGGTGGTCTGTGAGATTACGGACTATGGAAAGAATGGAAAAAAACCAGAGGGTAAGGTGGTGGAGATTCTCGGTCATGTCAATGACCCGGGAGTGGATATTTTATCTATTGTAAAAGCCTATGACTTACCGGTTGAGTTTTCGGAAAAAATCTTAAATCAGGCAGAGCGTGTGGGAAAAGAAGTAAGCGAGGCTGATATGGCGGGAAGGCTCGACCTTCGGGACTGGCAGACGGTGACCATTGACGGAGAGGATGCAAAAGACTTAGACGATGCCATTACGCTGACAAAAGAAGATGGAATCTATACGCTGGGAGTGCATATCGCAGATGTAACAAATTACGTGCAGGAACACTCTGCATTAGATGAGGAAGCAAAGAAACGAGGCACCAGTGTCTATTTAGTAGACCGTGTAATCCCAATGCTTCCGCATACCTTATCTAACGGTATCTGTTCTTTGAATCAGGGAGAGAACCGTTTAGCCCTTAGCTGTATCATGTATATTGATGAGACTGGAAAGGTGGTTGACCATAAGATTGCAGAGACTGTGATTAAGGTTGACCGCAGAATGAGTTATACCAGTGTAAAGAAGATTTTACAGGATAGGGATGAAAAGGAATGTGCAGAGTATGAAGAACTCATCCCCATGTTTGAACGGATGCAGGAACTTGCGGATATTCTAAGGAAAAAGAGGATGAAACGTGGTTCTATCGACTTTGATTTCCCGGAGACAAAAATCATTCTCGATAAAAAGGGAAATCCGGTAGATATCAAGCCATATGATAGAAATGTGGCAACGAAGATTATAGAGGACTTTATGCTGATCGCTAACGAGACTGTTGCAGAGGATTATTTCTGGCAGGAGATTCCCTTTGTCTACCGTACCCATGAGAATCCTGACGAGGAAAAGATTCAGAAACTGTCCATGTTTATCAATAACTTTGGCTACAGTATGCACATTGCAAAGGATGAGGTACACCCAAAGGAGCTGCAGAAACTGTTGTTAAAAATCGAAGGTTCCCCGGAGGAAGCACTTATCAGCCGTCTGACCTTACGCTCCATGAAGCAGGCAAAGTATACGGTGGACTGCATTGGACA
>JBJELL010000291.1:0-1884 GCA_051879115.1 Lachnospiraceae bacterium | reverse complement strand
TGAAAAAAATGTTGAGAAGCTAAAGCGTCAGGCGGCAGTTATGCTGAAAAACACAGGACATGAAGAGATTTCCTTAAGTTCTTTAAGTACCAGTGATTACAGGGATTTAGAGGAATTAATCAGCTATTTGATAGAGAACTTTGGAAGCAAGAATGTGAACATCTCCCTGCCATCTCTTCGTATTGACGCCTTTTCTTTAGATGTCATGGGAAAGGTGCAGGATATTAAAAAGAGTAGCCTGACCTTTGCACCGGAGGCAGGTTCCCAGAGACTTCGGGACGTGATTAATAAAGGACTTACGGAAGAAGTGATTCTGCATGGAGCAGGACTCGCCTTTGAAGGCGGCTGGAATAAGGTAAAGCTCTACTTTATGTTAGGTCTTCCGACAGAGACCGAAGAGGATATGAAGGCGATTGCAGAATTAGCAAACAAAATTGCAGTCCGTTATTACGAGATACCAAAAGAAGAACGAAATGGAAAATGTCAGATTACCGTCAGCACATCTTTTTTTGTGCCAAAACCATTTACTCCATTCCAGTGGTCACCAATGTGCACCAAAGAGGAATTTTTAGACCGGGCAAAGATTGTCAACGATGCAGTCAAGGAACAGTTAAACCGTAAGAGTATCAAATACAACTGGCATCAGGCAGATGTAACCGTCTTAGAGGGTATCTTTGCAAGAGGCGACAGAAAATTAGGAAAAGCTATATTAAAAGCCTATGAAGAGGGCTGTATTTTCGATGCATGGGGAGAGTATTTTGACAATGAAAAATGGATGAGGATTTTTGAAGAATGTGGCATTGACCCGGATTTCTATACGATTCGGGAACGCAGCTTAGATGAGATTTTCCCGTGGGATTTCATCGATGCAGGCGTGAACAAAGAATTTTTAGTAAGAGAATGGGAAACAGCCAGAAAAGAAGTAGTAACTCCAAACTGCCGTGAACGCTGCAGTGGTTGTGGTGCAAGAAGATTTAAAGGAGGTGTCTGCTATGAAAATTAGAGTAAAATTTCGTAAATACGGTGCCTTAAAGTTCATCGGACATCTGGATATGATGCGTTACTTTCAAAAGGCATTAAGACGGGCTGAAATTGATATGAAGTATTCCGAAGGATTCAATCCCCATATGATTATGTCCTTTGCAGCACCTCTTGGTGTTGGAATTACCAGTGACGGAGAGTATTTTGATATCGAAGTCTTATCTACGAAGTCTACAAAAGAGTCCTTAAAAGCGTTGAATGATGTCATGGTAGAAGGAGTAGAGGTGACTTCCTATGTTGCCCTGCCAAAGGGATCTAAAAAATCCATGTCCATTGTGGCGGCAGCAGACTATGAGATTTTCTTTAAAGAGGGATTCGATTCCCCTAAGACAATAGAAGAGTTTGGAAAGATATTCCATGATTTTTATATAGGGCAGGATGCTATTCATATTGTAAAAAAGACAAAAAAAAGCGAAAAAGAAATGGATTTAAAACCTTTAATCTATGAATTTTCCATTGGTGAAAGAGACAAAAAGCCATCTTTCTATCTGAAAGTCTCTACCGGAAGTGTGGACAATATCAAACCGGAGCTGGTATTAGCAGAGATGTTTGATTTCGCAGGACTTGTATATGAACCGCAGGCAATGCAGATTCATAAATTAGAGACCTACGCCAAAGATGAGCAGGGTAATTTTATCCCGCTGGATGCTTTAGGTGAAGTCATTGAATAGCCGTATTATCATCACCAGAGAAGAACTGCAAAATGGAGATACTTACCTGATTTGTGCAGAGTATGATGACAAGAGAATGCAAAGGATTGAACTTCAAAAAGAAGGGAAAGAGAGCCGTCTTGGAAATATCTATGTGGGACGGGTGGCGAACATTGTAGAAAATATTCAGGCT
>JBJELL010000290.1:0-7712 GCA_051879115.1 Lachnospiraceae bacterium | reverse complement strand
TAGAAAGCAAAGAACGGGAAAAGACCGGAATTAAGAATCTGAAAATTAAGTTTAACAAAGTCTTTGGCTATTATTTAGAGGTAACGAACTCCTTTAAAGACCTAGTTCCCGATTACTATATGAGAAAACAGACTCTGACTAATGCAGAACGCTATATCACCCCGGAATTAAAGGAAATGGAAGATGTGATTTTAGGGGCAGAGGATAAGTTAGTGCAGTTAGAGTATGAGTTGTTCCGTCAAATCCGGGAGCAGATTGGCGAAAACGTGGTGCGTATCCAAAAGACCGCGAAAGCCATTGCAAAAGCAGATGTATTTGCCTCCTTAGCACTGGTATCGGAGCAGAATCATTACTGTCGTCCGAAATTAAACGAATCGGGAAAGATAGACATCAAAGGCGGCAGACATCCGGTAGTGGAAAAGATGATTACAAACGATATGTTCATTGCCAATGATACCTTTTTAGACAACCATAAACACCGTATTTCCGTCATTACCGGCCCGAATATGGCGGGAAAATCCACCTATATGAGACAGACCGCATTAATCGTATTGATGGCGCAGATTGGCTGTTTCGTTCCGGCAGAATCTGCGGATATTGGAATTGTAGACCGAATTTTTACCAGAGTAGGTGCTTCGGACGATTTAGCTTCCGGTCAGAGTACCTTTATGGTGGAAATGACAGAAGTAGCAAATATCCTGCGCAATGCCACAGGAGACAGTCTTTTGATCTTAGATGAGATTGGACGCGGAACCTCCACCTTTGACGGACTCAGTATCGCATGGGCAGTGGTGGAGCATATCAGCAATCCAAAGCTCTTAGGAGCAAAGACCTTATTTGCCACCCACTATCACGAATTGACGGAGTTAGAGGGTAAACTGAACAATGTAAATAACTACTGTATCGCCGTAAAAGAGAACGGCGATGACATCGTCTTTTTAAGAAAAATCGTAAAAGGCGGTGCCGATAAGAGTTATGGTATACAGGTTGCAAAATTAGCCGGTGTACCGGACAGTGTCATTGAACGTGCAAAGGAGATTGCAGAGGAACTGAGTCGCCACGATATAGCAGATTTTGCACAAAAAATCGGTATTTCATCAAATAACACACCAAAAAAGAAAAAAGAGCATTTAGATGAGGTAGACCTTGCCCAGATGTCTCTCTTTGATACGGTAAAAGATGATGATATCATACAGGAATTAAAAGAGATTGATGTTGGAAATCTGACACCAATCGAGGCCTTGAATAAATTATATGAGTTACAGAACAAATTAAAAAACCGCTGGTAGAAAGGAGTCCATATGCCGGAAATTCATTTGTTAGAGCAGTCCACCATTGATAAGATTGCAGCAGGAGAAGTGGTAGAGCGTCCTGCCTCTGTCGTCAAAGAACTGGTAGAAAATTCCATTGATGCCGGGGCAACTGCCATTACCGTTGAAATTAAAAACGGTGGTATTTCCTTTATCCGCATCACCGACAATGGCTGCGGAATCAAAAAAGAAGAGATACCCATGGCATTTTTACGCCATTCCACCAGTAAGATACGGACGGTGGAAGATTTGATGACGGTCTCTTCCCTGGGATTTCGCGGAGAGGCACTTTCTAGTATTGCGGCAGTTGCACAGGTGGAATTAATTACAAAGACCGCCGATGCCCTTATCGGCAGCCGTTATGTTATGGAAGGTTCCAAAGAGATTAAGTTAGAAGAAATCGGAGCACCGGGAGGAACCACCTTTTTAGTCCGTAATCTCTTTTACAATACACCGGCAAGGCAGAAATTTTTAAAAACAGCCCAGACGGAGGCTTCCTATATCAATGATTTTATTGAGCGTCTGGCACTTTCTAGACCGGACATCGCATTTCAGTTCATTGTGAATAACCAGCCAAAGCTTGCCACTTCCGGCAATGGAGATTTAAAAGAAGTCATCTACCGGATATATGGCAGGGATATTGCCATGAATCTTATCAGGGTAGATACCTCCTCCGAGTTTTTGAATATAAACGGCTATATCGGAAAACCGATTATTTCAAGAGGAAACCGCAATTTTGAAAGCTATTTTATCAATGGCAGATATATCAAAAGTACGCTGGTATCAAAGGGAATTGAAGACGCTTACAAACTCCATATGATGCAGCACCAATATCCTTTTACCGTATTGAACCTTACCATGGACGGAACTCTTTTAGATGTGAACGTTCATCCGGCGAAGATGGAACTGCGTTTTTCTAATGGAAAAGAGGTCTATGAGTTCTTAACAGAGAGCATTACCGAAGCTTTAAGCCACAAAGATTTTATACCGGAGGTATCTGTTGTAGAACCGAAAAATGATACACCTGTAAAAAACATAGAAAAACCGGAAATAAAAAAGAAGGCAATGCCGGAACCCTTTGAGACAAAACGAATCGAACAGCTAAAACAGCAGGAAGTGAAAGCAGCCATACCTGTCCCAAAAACAGAAATGGTCACTGGCGAACAGATTACCCTTCGGGAGACATCTGCATATGAAGAACATTTCCTAGAACCCAAATCCAGAGTCAATCACCGCGTCATCGGTCAGGTATTTGACACCTACTGGTTAGTGGAGTTTGAAGAAAAACTCTTTATCATTGATCAGCATGCCGCCCATGAAAAAGTTCTGTTTGAGAGGACCATGCGTGATTTTAAAACAAAGGAATTTACCTCCCAGCAGATTTCACCGCCGATGGTGGTCAGTCTGAATATGAGAGAAGAAGAACTGTTGAAAAAATACTGGAGTGAATTTGAAAAGTTAGGCTATGAGATAGAATCCTTTGGCGGGAGAGAATACTCTATTTGCGCTGTCCCGGGCAATCTCTATAACCTGAACGAGCAAAGGCTTTTTATTGAGATATTAGACGACTTATCGGAAGAAACAGGATTAAAGACCAGTGATGCCATTACCGAGAAAATAGCATCCATGTCCTGCAAAGCTGCCGTCAAGGGAAATCAGCGGCTTTCTAGAGCAGAAATCGAACAGCTAATCGACGACCTGCTCACCTGTGAAAATCCATATCAATGTCCTCACGGCAGACCGACGATTATCTCCATGAGCCGCTACGAATTAGAAAAGAAGTTCAAAAGGATTGTATAATATGAAGACCCAAAAAAGACCCCTTATCATCTTAACAGGACCTACCGCAGTAGGAAAATCTGACTTATCCATATCGTTGGCGAAGGCAGTAAATGGAGCGGTTATCTCGGCTGACTCTATGCAGGTTTACCGCTTTATGGATATTGGTTCGGCAAAAATAAGCAAAAGTGAAATGCAGGGGATTCCCCATTATCTCATAGATGAATTCATGCCGGAGGAAGAATTCAACGTGGTAAAATTTCAGGAATATGCAAAACGTTATATGGAAGAAATCTACCAAAAAGGTCAAATACCGATTTTAGTCGGTGGCACCGGATTCTATATCCAGGCAGTACTCTATGACATTGATTTTACCTCAGAAAACGAAGACACCGCCTATCGCAGACAATTAGAAGCCTTAGCAGAAAAAAAGGGAGCAGAACATCTGCACGACATGTTAAAAGAGGTAGACGAAGAATCTGCGAAAACCATTCATCCAAACAACATCAAGCGCATCATAAGGGCTTTGGAATTTTATAAAAAAACCGGAAAAAAAATCTCAGCCCACAATGAGACAGAGAGGCAAAAAGAAAGTCCTTATAACTTTGCCTATTTTGTGTTAAATGACGATAGAAGCAGGTTATATGAGCGCATTGACCTACGGGTAGATAAGATGCTAGAAGATGGTCTTATAGAAGAGGTAACCCGTTTAAAAGAGATGGGTTATACAAAGGACATGGTCTCTATGCAGGGTTTAGGCTATAAGGAAATTTTAGACTATTTAGACGGGAATCTCACCTTAGATGAGGCTGTCTATATCTTAAAGCGTGACACGAGACATTTTGCAAAACGGCAGTTGACCTGGTTTCGCCGGGAAAAAGAAGTTTTATGGATAGATAAAGAAGAATACGGCTATGACAATGAAGTCATTTTAAATAAAATGATAGAAGAATTATGGAAAAGAGGCATATTATGAGTATTCAGTCAATAACAGAAGAAATGATGAAGGAACAGTACCTTTCTATGGGGATTGACGAAAACGTCTATAACTTTGGACATTTCATCGAAAAATCCTTACAGGAACGGTTTGAAAAAATTGATAAAATCGCGGAATTCAACCAGTTAAAGGTCATCCGTGCCATGCAGAAAAACAAAGTCAGTGCGGAATGTTTTAATACTTCCAGCGGTTACGGCTATAACGACTTAGGAAGAGATACCCTAGAGCAGGTCTATGCAGATGTCTTTTGTGCAGAGGATGCCCTGGTTCGTCCTCAGATTACCTGTGGAACCCACGCCCTTGCATTAGCACTTATGTCGAATCTGCGTCCGGGAGATGAACTCCTTTCTCCGGTTGGAAAACCCTATGACACTTTAGAAGAGGTCATCGGCATTCGCCCATCAAAGGGTTCCCTCGCGGAATACGGTGTCACTTACCGTCAGGTAGACCTTTTAGAAGACGGTTCCTTTGATTTTGAAAACATAAAAAAAGCCATCAATGACAAGACAAAATTAGTAACAATACAGCGTTCTAAAGGCTATCAGACCAGACCGACCTTATCCGTTGAGAGAATTGGGGAGCTGATTTCCTTTATCAAAAAAATAAAGCCGGATGTCATCTGTATGGTAGATAACTGTTATGGCGAATTCGTGGAAGAAAGAGAACCCATTGAAGTGGGAGCAGATATGATTGTCGGTTCCCTGATTAAAAATCCGGGAGGCGGATTAGCACCGATAGGTGGTTACATTGCCGGAAAAAAAGAATGTGTTGAAAATGCTGCCTACCGTCTGACTTCACCGGGACTTGGAAAAGAAGTCGGGGCCTCCCTTGGAGTTATTCAGTCTTTTTATCAAGGACTGTTTCAGGCACCGGTAGTTACCGCAGGGGCATTAAAGGGAGCCATCTTTGCAGCAAACATCTATGAAAAGTTAGGCTTTGATGTCGTACCGGACGGCAGCGAATCCCGTCACGACATCATCCAGGCTGTAACCTTAGAGTCCCCGGAGAGACTCATTGCTTTCTGCGAAGGTATACAGACTGCAGCACCGGTGGATTCCTATGTGACACCGGAACCTTGGGATATGCCGGGGTATGATTCACAGGTCATTATGGCAGCGGGAGCCTTTGTACAGGGGTCTTCCATAGAATTAAGTGCCGATGGTCCTTTAAAACCGCCATATGCGGTCTATTTTCAGGGCGGACTGACCTGGTATCACGCAAAACTGGGAATTCTCTGGTCTTTACAAAAACTTTATGAAGGAAACCTTGTAGACAAAACAAGGATGTGTTAATATAAAATATATGTTTTACAGACGGTGGGTTTACATAAATTGTGATTAGAGAGAGCAGAAAGGAATTTATGGGAACACAGGGAACTGTAAAAGAATTGCCGGATAGGGAAAGACCCTATGAAAAATGCTATGAAAAGGGCGAAGAATATCTTTCAGATGCGGAATTGTTAGCCGTTATTTTAAGAACGGGAACGAATGGCAGGAATTCCATAGAGCTTGCACAGGACATTTTGAGCAGACACAAAGATGGTCTGCTGGGTCTCTATGAGCTAAGCAAAGAAGAACTTATGAAGATATCGGGAATCGGTAAGGTAAAGGCCATTCAGTTAAAATGCATTGCCGAGCTTTCAAAGAGGATAAGCTGTCTTTCCGTAAAGGAGAGAGTTGCCTTGGAGAATCCGAAAAGCGTAGCAACATATTACATGGAACAGATGCGTCATGAAACAAAAGAAATTTCAATGATTAGCCTATTCACAAATAAGGGTAGACTAATAACAGATGAAGTGGTATCGGTTGGCAGCATTGATTGTTCTGTGATTTCACCACGGGAGATTTTTTATAAGGCAATCATACACAATGCAGCATATTTCATTCTGCTGCATAACCATCCAAGCGGAGATCCGACACCGAGTGAGAACGACAAAGATGTAACACTGCGTATGTTTGAATGCGGTCAATATATGAACATATATCTAGCGGATCACATTATCATTGGAGACAACAGCTATTACAGCTTTAGAGAAAACGGACTGATATAAGTCAAAAGGGAGAATACTATGAGCAATACATTCGGAATTGATTTAGGAACCTGTAACGTAAAGGTGTTTTGTAAAACAACAGGAAAGGTTCTGAACGAAAAAAATACGATTGCAATCGTCAACAAAAATCAGCTTTATGCATATGGAGATGAGGCATATGCCATGTATGAAAAAGCACCGGAGAATATCAATGTCACATTTCCGGTCATCAATGGGGTCATTGCAGACTATGCAAATATGCAGACCATGATTTTTGAATTTTTAGAAAAATACGCAAAGGGAAAGGTACGTGGTGCAGAATTTGTCGTTGCTGTACCTACCGACATTACAGAAGTAGAAAAGAAGGCATTTTTTGATATCTTTGCCAAAAGCAAGGTAAAGCCAAAGGGTGTCCTTCTCTGTGAAAAACCATTAGCAGATGCAGTGGGACTTGGTTTAGATGTCAACGAACCTACCGGAGTTATGGTGGTGGATATCGGAGCCGATACAACGGAAATTTCCGTTATGTCCTTAGGCGGACTCGTGTTAAGCGATTTACTCCACTTTGGAGGAAACCGGATTGACGAATCCATTATTTCCCATTTAAAACGTACCTATAGTCTGGTTATCGGTCAAAAGACAGCTATGTCCTTAAAAGAGAATTTAGGCTATGGTGTTCCGGGAGATGAAGACAGTATGATTATTGTCGGACGTGACTTAGTCAGCGGACTTCCTGTGGAACGTGAGATTTCCACCTCCGTTGTCTATGATGCAATCAAAGACAATCTCAATTCCATCTGTAATTCTATCAAGATGATTTTGGAAAAGACTCCGCCGGAGCTTGCAAAGGATATCATTCATTCCGGTATCTATATCACAGGGGGAAGCTCTAAGATTCACAGACTGGATGAATTGTTTACGCAGATTACAGGTATTAAGGTAAACTGCAGTGAGAATCCTGAAGAAACTGTTGTACAGGGACTTAATAAAATTGTCTCCGACGAGAAATTCAAACGTTTGACATTTTCAATGAAAACAAAAATTTATAAATAGAGGCATTTATGAAACAGCGTAAAAAAACAAAATTTTCAATACCTGCCAGATATCTACTATTGGGATTATGCGGACTTTGCATTATAATCATGTTCCTGACACATTCCACCGGAACAACAGCCGGTCCGCTTAATTCTGTTGCAAGTTATATCTTTGTTCCGATGCAAAAAGGCATCAATGCAGTAGGTACTTTTTTTTCCAACAAATCTGACCGTTTTCAGACCTTAGAATCCGTAACGGCAGAAAATGAGGAATTACGGGCACAGGTAGAAAAATTATCCACCGAGTTAAATACGATTAAATTAGAGCAGTACGAATTAGAAGATTTGCGTAAGTTGTATGAACTGGATCAGGAGTACCCGAATTATAAAAAAGTCGGAGCAAATGTCATTGGCAAAGACAGCGGGAATTGGTTCAACACCTTTTTAATTGATAAAGGAAAAAAAGATGGCATTGAAAAGGACATGAATGTCATTGCAGGCAATGGTTTAGTCGGAATTGTCATCGATGTAGGTCCGCATTATGCAAAAGTACGCTCAATTAT
>JBJELL010000289.1:0-7751 GCA_051879115.1 Lachnospiraceae bacterium | reverse complement strand
GATACCCTCATCACCCTTCACCAGCGGAAGCATAATGGCATGAAAAATGCCTTAAATTACACAAAAATACTAATATTAATAGCAAAGGAGACGATTATAATGCCAGAATTAGAAGCGATAATTGAGCAAAAGTTAATTGACCAATTAGTTTATGGTGATTCCCAGTGGACTTACAGAGGAGATCTGAAAACAGAGGAGGATTTGTGGGCAAATTTCAAATATATTCTTGAACAGAATAATAAGGATAGATTGAACGGAGAAAACCTTTCTGACTCTGAGTTTGAACAGGTCAAAAATCAGCTTCAATTTTCATCGTTCTATAAGGCTGGCGAATGGTTAGTTGGAGAGAATGGTAAAGTTATGGTCCATGTCCAGAGAGATACTGAGCGTCTGCATTTGGTTGTTATGAATCATGAGCATATTGCAGGCGGTAGTAGTGTTTATGAAGTAATTAATCAGTACAGTGCATTGAGGACGGACGAGAATAGTAATGCTCCATCCAGAGACAGAAGGTTTGACGTTACTCTTATGATTAATGGTCTTCCGATGATACACATAGAATTAAAGAATAAGCAGCATTCATATATGGATGGATTCTGGCAAATAAAAAAATATATCGGTGAAGGTAAATTCACGGGTATCTTTTCTGCTGTTCAGATGTTTGTAATCAGTAATGGAGTTAATACAAAGTATTTTTCTGCTGCAAGTGATACAGAGTTGAACCCAAAATTTATAAGTGGATGGCTGGATAAGGATAATAACCCTGTAGCAGATTACCTTGATTTTGCGAAAAGTGTTCTTCGGATTCCGGAAGCACATGAAATGATTGCCAGATATACGGTATTAGATGAAGATGCAAAGAGATTGATATTGTTACGTCCATATCAGATTCATGCAATAGAGTCTATTAGAGAGGCTTCCAAGTGTGGAAAGTCAGGTTTTGTTTGGCATACAACCGGTTCAGGTAAGACATTGACATCTTACAAAGCTACCAGAAATTTGTTAATGGATATTCCGGCAATTGATAAGGCTATCTTTTTGATTGATAGAAAAGACTTGGATACGCAGACAACTATGGCATTTCAGGCTTATGCAAATAATGACTTGATTGATGTTGATGAAACAGATAATGTGAATGATCTTAAGAAAAAGCTGAAATCGGATGACAGACAGGTAATCGTAACTACAATTCAGAAATTGCAAAGATTGATTACAAAGAGGCTGACAGAAGGAACACCGGAGTATGGCAAGATTAAAAATCTAAAGATTGCTTTTGTAGTAGATGAGTGTCATAGAGCAGTTACGCCTGGTACAAAGAGAGAACTGGAGAGGTTCTTTGGTAATTCTTTATGGTTTGGATTTACCGGAACACCGAGATTTGCGGAAAATCCATATCCACAGATGGGAGATTTGCCTCGTACTACTGAAGAACTGTATGGGGAGAGGCTTCATAAATATACGATTCAGAATGCAATTCACGATAATGCAGTTCTTGGTTTTCAAGTTGAGCATAATGGACCTAAGAATATTGCGGATGAGACAGACAGTAGTACCTATGATAATGAAACACATATGTTAAAAGTGTTGGATGTAATATTGAACAAATCGTACCACAAGTTAGGCTTCCAAAATGGTAAAGGAAAGACTTACGAAGCGTTGCTGACCACAAGCTCTATTCAGATGGCACAGAAGTATTATGATTTATTGACCAGAGTTAAAAATGGGGAAACATCACTTGTGATTGATGAAAAAATCAAGCAGGTATTACCTGATTTCCCTAAGTTTGCTATTACATATTCTGTTTCTGAAAATGAAGAAGGTTCACATGTAAATCAACAGAAAATGCAAAGTTCACTTGATGATTATAATGCGATGTTTGGGACTAAGTATGAATTATCTCAGATTCAAGGGTACAATGGCAATTTGAATAAGCGATTGGCACGAAAGGATGCAAAATTCCAAAGCAGAAATGAACAGCTCGATTTAGTAATCGTGGTTGACCGTTTGTTGACCGGATTTGATGCACCTTGTATGTCTACTATATTTATTGACAGACAACCTATGGGACCGCATGATTTGATTCAGGCTTTTTCAAGAACTAACCGTATTTTCGATAAGAATAAGTCATATGGGCAGATTGTTACATTCCAAGCCCCGGTGTTATTTAAAGAGTGTGTAGATAATGCTGTGAAATTATACTCCGCTGGAGGAACGAAAGAGGCACTAATGGCGGATTGGGAAGAAGTCGAGCCTGCATTTAGAAAGGCACTTGCAGCGCTCCGTGTAAGTGCAGAGACTCCGTCAGTGGTTCCGGGAATGTCATTAGACGAAAAGAAAGTTTTTGCAAAAATATTTCAAAATTTCGACAGGCTGTTTGCACAGCTAAAATCCTTTACTAATTATGAAGATTCAATGCTTGAGGGTTACGGAATTACAGAAGACGAATATTACGATTATGCAGGACATTATCTGAATGTATTAGCGGAGATAAAGCCGGGACCAGACCCTGGACCAGACCCGGATCCGGGACCTGAACCTGGTCCAGAAATAGATCCTGATTATGAACTGATGGCTTACAGTAACACCAAGATTGATTATGAGTATATCATCAATCTGATTCAGAATATTGTCACGCCAAATGAGGATGAAGAGAATATTACACCTGAAGAACGTCAGAAAAAGATTGAGGAAGTTAAGCAGTATGTAGAGGAGCTTCGTAAAGAAAATCCTAAAGTGGCAGATATTATGTCCAGTCTGATTTATGAAATTGAGTTGGATGAGAATAAATATAAGGGACAGTCAATTCTTAACATTGTTGAGACTATGAAGAGTGATTGTATTGACAAAGTTATTACTGATTTCTGTATTACATGGTATGCATCTAAAGAAGATGTTATGTATGCTGCTATGCATTACAGAAATGGTGAAATTCCAAATGAGAGTGCGATAAAGGCAACAATTGATTTTACCAGTTACAAGAATGCACAGGAAAAGGCATTGCCAAAGTTTAAGTTTTATGCACAAATGATAGCGGAACTGAGAAAAACTTTAGAGGAAGAAATAAAGCCACTCATTTCACATTAATCTAATTGCATAGTGCTACCTCTGTTATTAAAAATGTTTATATCAGCGTAAGCATTTTTTTGAGAAATGGAGGTAGCTTATGCTAAATGAAATGGATAAATCATCGCTCTTCTGTAACTATTACAGACAATGGGTCGATGTGTATAAAAAAGGTGCAATTAGAGAAGCAACAATGGCAAAGTATATGATGACTTTGAAATGGGTGGAAAAACTTGTGCCGGATTTAAGATTATGTGATTTGACAAGAACCGCATACCAACAGCTGTTGAATGATTATGCCAAGGAGCATGAGAGACAGACTACTTTGGATTTTCATCATCAGTTGAAGGGGGCAATTCTTGATGCCGTAGATGAAGGATTGCTTCAAAGAGATCCAACTAGAAAAGCGATTATCAAAGGAAAAACACCTAAGGCTAAGAAGATTAAGTATCTGAATCAATTTGAATTGCATACATTAATCGCTAACCTTAATATACAGGAAGAACCAAATTGGGATTGGTTCATTCTTTTGGTTGCCAAGACAGGCATGAGGTTTTCAGAAGCCTTGGCGATTACTCCGAGTGATTTTGATTTTGCTAGGCAGACTCTTTCAATAAGTAAGACTTGGGATTATAAAGGTGAAGGTGGATTTTTACCTACAAAGAACAAGTCTTCGGTAAGAAAGATTCAAATTGACTGGCAGATTGTAGTTAAGTTTTCAGAACTTGTAAAAGGGATGCCTGAAGACAAACCGATTTTTGTTGGTGAGGATAAAATTTACAATTCTACCGTGAATGATGTTCTTACCAGACATTGTAAGGAATGTGGAATTTCTTCGATTTCAATTCATGGTTTACGTCATACACATGCATCGTTGCTTTTGTTTGCAGGTGTATCTATTGCAAGTGTTGCTCGTAGATTAGGACATGCAAGTATGACGACAACGCAGAAGACTTATTTGCATATCATTCAGGAATTAGAAAATAAAGATGTAGATTTAGTAATGAGAACTTTATCAGGTTTATAAAATTAGTATGATATGAAATGCTTACGCTGATTTTTTAATAAAAGAAAGAGGTTTAAAAGGAGGAATTCTATGCGAATTGTGTTTTCTAATATCGCATGGATGCGAGATTATACAGGGAATGAAGATGGAACGGATGTGAACTATATAAAGATGAGGAGTGTGTGGAAGAGTTTTGATTTTATATTGTGCAAAGCATCCAACAAATAATTTCACTACAACATATCAGAGTATGCGTGAGGTAACGGTATAAAGATTTCCGTATCATATGATTGACTAAAGTTAGCAAAAACTGTAAAAAAGGCGGTGTGGTTGCGTGATTAACAGAGATAAATTACAAGAGGTATTAAGAGAGTATAAAAAAATATTTAATACTCGTTGGAAGGACGAAAAATTCAAATGGGAAGCAGTAAAGTGGTTTCAGGAGCACTGGGACATCAATGCTGAAAATTTCAGTGAGATGTTTGCAAAAGCAACGGAGAAAACAGCAGGGTTACTAGCATCCATGAATAATTTCCCGAGAAAAATGATGATTCAGTATGCAGAGGATGATGCAGAGGCGGTAAGAGCCATGTTTATCCGGTTGTATGATGAAGGCAAAGAAGTCACAGACAGAGTGTTACAGTTCCAGTCTGATGCTCAGGATTTGTGTGAACGTCTGTCTCCGGGATATCAGCATTATCAGAGACCAATGGCAATTACGGTATATCTCTGGTTGAAATATCCGGATAAATATGATGTATTCAAATATTCTGTATGTAGGGGGACAAGCATATACCTTGAAAATGACTTTAAACCAACAAAAGGGCACACAGACGAGAATATCAAGGAAAATGCCAAGCTGGTGGATGCTATTCGAGAGGCAGTAAATGAAGATTCAGAACTGATTTCTATGTTTGAAGCAAGTCTTGATGATAGCTGTTATATGGATGACAGCCATAGAATACTTGCATTTGATGTTTCCTTCTATATTGCTACCATCCTTGCTGACAGTTCCAAAACAGAAAAGGTGGAATGGATTGGAACGGATTATGACCCCGGTATTACTACTAAGATGTGGGAAGAATTATTTGAAGATGAAGATGTCTTCAATGCACAGAGCTGGGAAATCCTATATCGAATGCTTGACTATGGTGGAATGGCAACCTGCAAGCAGTTATCGGTTAAATATGGTGAGAACATCAATTTTTATAACAATGGTGCAACTGCGTTGGCAAAACGGGTGGCAAATAAAGTGGGCTGTGATGTTTCCACAAGAGAAAAGGAAGGTACGAAAAGATATTGGACAATCCTGTTTACCGGAAGGGATGCGGAATCGGATGAGGAAGGTTCTTTTGTGTGGAAACTCAGAGATGAACTGGCAGCTGCTTTAGTTGATGTAGATTTTTCGGACACAGACCTGTACGCAAATCATTCAGAAGGAGATGTGAATTACTGGTGGCTTAACGCCAATCCGAAGATTTGGAGTTTTGCAAATATTGATGTAGGCGAAGAACAGACTTATACGATGTACAACGATAATGGAAATAAGCGTAGAATTTTCCAGAACTTCCTTGATGCGAAGGAAGGCGATCTTGTCATTGGTTATGAATCAAACCCTGTCAAACAGATTGTCGCTTTGTGTCGAATTATCAGAGAAAACGATGGAGAAAATCTGTACTTTGAAAAGGTAGAGGGTTTAACAAGCCCTATTGATTATGCAACACTAAAGGATGCTCCGGAACTGGAAAAGATGGAGTATTTCGTGAATCCCCAAGGCAGCCTGTTCAAACTGACAAAAGGGGAATATGATTTTATCATGGATATTATCCGGGAGGAAAATCAGGAGACACCAATCGGAAGTGAACAGCTTGAAACTTATGATAAGGACGATTTCCTTTCAGAAGTGTATATGACTTCCGAGAAGTATGATACATTGAAGGGACTTCTGTTAAACAAAAAGAATATCATATTGCAGGGTGCTCCGGGTGTTGGTAAAACCTTTGCAGCTACAAGACTTGCATACTCCATTATGGGTGTTAAGGATGATGCAAGAGTGGAATTTATTCAGTTCCATCAGAATTACTCCTATGAAGATTTTATTATGGGGTATAAACCAAGCGGAGAAGGATTTGAGCTTCAGAGTGGTATTTTCTATAAATTCTGTCAGAAGGCAGCGAATAATCCTGACTTGCCATATTTCTTCATTATCGACGAGATTAATCGTGGAAATATGAGTAAGATTTTCGGTGAGCTTTTAATGCTGATTGAAAAAGATTACAGGGGCAAGAAGCTGACACTTGCATATAACGGGCTTCCATTTTCAGTACCGAAAAATCTGTATATCATCGGTATGATGAATACTGCGGACAGAAGCCTTGCACTGATTGATTACGCACTTAGAAGAAGATTCAGTTTCTTTGCAATGGAGCCGGGATTTAGTTCGGATGGTTTCAGGGAATACATGAAATCTTTTGATAATGATACATTCAATATTCTGATAGAGAAAATCAAAGACCTGAATTTTGAGATAGCAAAAGACCCTGCACTGGGAGCCGGATTCTGTATCGGACACAGCTATTTCTGTGGTCAGGATGCATGCAGCGATGAATGGATGCAGTCGGTAGTAGAATATGATATTCTGCCGATGCTGGAGGAGTACTGGTTCGATGAGCCTGCAAAGCTGCAGAAATGGCAGAATATTTTAAGAGGAGTGTTTAACGACTGATGACGAATGACAAAGGGATTTTGATAAAAAATATATATTATATGCTGACCTATGCATTTCAGTCCCTGCGTCAGTCTAATTATGACATGGTGGCTGCGGAGGACTTTGAGAATATTCACGATATGTTTGCGGCCATCCTTGGCAAAGGTGTTGCAAGTCAGTTAAAGCAGGGACTGTATCGTGAGTACATCTTACAGCAAGAGGAATTATCCGTGCTTCGCGGCAAATTGAATATGCAGGGGACAATCAAAAATAAAATTCAGCATAAGCAAAAGTTGTCCTGTGAATATGATGAATTGTCAGAGAACAATTTGCTCAATCAGATATTAAAAACAACCATGCAGATTTTGGTCAGACAAAAGACTGTAAAGCCAGAACATAAGGTTGTGCTTAAGAAAAACCTTGTCTTTTTCGACAATATAGATGAGATAGCACCGGGACAAATTAAGTGGGATAAGATTCGGTATCAGAAGAATAATCAGAGTTACCGTATGCTCATGAATGTATGTTATCTGGTATTGTCCGGTTTACTATTGTCTACGGATAAAGGGGAAGTAAAGCTTGCGTCTTTTCTGGATGACAGAGCCATGCACAGCCTGTATGAAAAATTCATACTGGAATATTATCGGTATCATCATCCGGAATATAAAGCGAACCCTGATACGATCCCATGGGATATTGATGATGGAGTGATTGAGTTTCTCCCGACAATGGTTACGGACATTACTTTAAAGCATGGGGACAAGACTCTGATTATTGATGCAAAGTATTATACCCATACCATGCAGAGCCAGTTTGATGTGCAGAGTATTCATTCCGGTAATCTCTATCAGATATTTGCGTATGTGAAGAATCTGGATAAGGATAATACTGGAAATGTGGCAGGAATGCTTCTTTATGCTAAGACGCAGGAACAGATTACACCGAACAATAAATATTCCATGGGTGGCAATACCA
>JBJELL010000288.1:5764-7766 GCA_051879115.1 Lachnospiraceae bacterium | reverse complement strand
TATATTACACACACCGGGGTGTGTCAAGGTTTCTTTTGAAAAATAAAGGAAAATCCTCATACTCTATTCCTATCATGGTCAATCCATGTGCCGGTGCTGTAGGTCCCGCTTCTTCTCGGTTCAAAGCTGCTAAAATAGCAGGAATTTCTTCGGGATTTCGTTCTCCATTTCCTACCTGAATCAGGGTTCCGGCAATAATCCGCACCATATTGTATAAAAAGCCATTTCCCGTAATCCGTATGGTAATGATATCTTCATGCCTATCTATTGTCAGGGAATAGATTTTTCGTACCGTGGTTTCCGCCTGAGATTTAACGGAGCAGAAACTCTTAAAATCATGCTCGCCTACCAGATATCCGGCTGCTTCTCTCATCAATGATACATCCAGACCTCTGTAATAAAAATACGTGTCCAGCCTCCGGTTCGGGTCACGGAATTCCCTGTTTAAAATACGGTATTCATAGGTTTTCTTACTTCTTACCCTTCTTGGATGAAAGTCCGGTTCTACCTCCTTAGATAACTGTACCACAATATCCTCCGGAAGCCTCTGGTTGAGTGCATAGGACATCTTCTCTGCCGGCATCCGTGCCTTCGTATCAAAGACCGCCACATTTCCATAGGAATGTACTCCCGCATCGGTGCGGCTTGCACCTGTGACTGTAATCTCTTCTTTTAACAGTTCACTCAATGCCTGATTTAATTCTCCTTCGATTGTTCTGCCATTTGGCTGTATCTGCCAGCCGCAGTAATTCGTCCCATCATAAGCGACTACCAGCATTACACGTTTCATATTGTCCACCTGCCGTTATATCCTAATCTCTGTTACAGCTTCCGTATAATCATCATAATCACAAAGTATACAATAATAACCGCATATGCTCTGTAATCTCTTCCAGTATAAGTTAACGGTTTCATCTTCGTTCTTCCATCGCCGCCACGGTAACATCTCGCTTCCATTGCCATGGCTAAATCGTTTGCCCGACGGAAAGCCGATATGAACAGTGGAACTAAAAGAGGAATCATATTCTTCGCCTTTTGAATCAGCCCACCGGATTCAAAATCAGCTCCTCTTGCCATCTGTGCCCGCATGATTTTATCCGTTTCTTCCACAAGAATCGGAATAAAACGCAGTGCTATCGACATCATCATGGCTATCTCATGTACCGGAACATGTATTTTATTTAACGGACGAAGTGCTTTTTCCAATCCGTCTGTCAGTTGATTCGGTGTGGTTGTCAGTGTCATTACCGAGGTCCCCAGAATCAGATAAATTAGTCGTATGGTCATCATGACCGCATTGTAAAGTCCCTCATAGGTAATCTTGAATATCCAAAAAGATACCAGAACCTTTCCGTTTGTTAAAAAGAGATTGAATGCTGCCGTAATAATCAGTAGCACAACAATAGCTTTTAATCCCTTTACCATATATCCTAAAGGTACTTTTGATAATTCAATGAAACCAAACATGAAAATGGTCGCAACGAGAAATCCCCATATGTTTTTGAATGAAAACAGGGAAATAATAAATATCAGCGTCGCAAACAGTTTTACTCTCGGGTCCAGCTTATGAATCACGGAATCTGCCGGATAATATTGTCCTATTGTAATATCTCGTAACATCTTATCGTCCCAACTTTGCTAAAATCTCTTCTTTTGCCTCTGCCACCGTCGTAGCATCCACTCTTACCGGAAGACCCGCTTCATGCAGTTCATGCATCAGATAGGTTACCTGGGGTGCAGCAAGTCCGACTGCCTCTAATTCTTTATAATGTGCAAACACATCCCTTGGCGTATTATCAAACATGACCTCTCCCTGATTCATCACAATAATACGGTCTACATACTTTGCCACATCCTCCATACTGTGTGAGACGAGAATGACTGTAATCCCACGTTCTTTGTGAAGTTTTGCGACCTGGTCTAAGATTTCATCTCTTCCCTTCGGGTCTAATCCGGCTGTCGGTTCATCGAGAATCAATACCTCCGGCTGCATGGCAAGTAC
>JBJELL010000288.1:0-5664 GCA_051879115.1 Lachnospiraceae bacterium | reverse complement strand
CCTCATCGTAAATATCCGCTCCATTGTAATAAATGGAACCGGAGGTTGCCTTCATCAGTCCATTTAAATGTTGAATCAGAGTGGATTTTCCCGAACCGGTATGTCCGATGATTCCAATGAACTCTCCATCTTCTATTTTTAAATTAATGTTTTTTAAAGCCTGAATCTCATATGCCGTTCCCGGACTGTAGATATAATTCAGCTTGTCTATAATGATTGACATCTTTTTCCCCTATGCCGAAAGCCTGCTCAATGCTTTTACAAGTTCTTCCCTTGTCAAGATTCCCGCCGGAATTGGAAGCCCGGCCTTTCTCAATTCATCTGCCAAAAGTGTAATCTGCGGAACATCTAACCGATGTGCTTTTAAGGTGTCTACCTGTGAAAAAATCTCCCGTGGTGTTCCCTCCATGACAATCTTTCCATTGTCCATCACAAAAACCTTATCCGCATCTACAACCTCTTCCATATAGTGTGTAATCAGAATAATCGTGACACCCTTTTCCTTATTCAGAAGGTGTGCTGTCTTTAAGACCTCTTTCCGTCCGTTGGGGTCAAGCATTGCCGTAGGTTCATCTAGGACAATACATTCCGGCTGCATTGCCACGACTCCTGCAATCGCCACCCTCTGCTTCTGTCCTCCCGAAAGTTTATTCGGGGAATGATTCCGAAATTTTAACATACCAACGGATTTCAGACTTTCTTCTACCCTTTTCCAGATTTCATCCGTAGGAACACCCATATTTTCAGGTCCGAATCCCACATCCTCTTCTACCACACTTGCGATAATCTGGTTATCGGGATTTTGAAAGACCATTCCGGCAGTCTGTCGGACATCCCAGATATTTTCATCCTCAGAGGTGTCCATTCCCTCGACCCACATGGTTCCTTCAGAGGGTTTTAAAATCGCATTCATATGTTTTGCCAGTGTGGACTTTCCCGAACCGTTGTGACCTAAGATTGCCACAAACTGTCCCTTTTCAATATCTATGTCCACACCCTCTAAGGCAGTCTGAATAGATTCTACATTTCCTTCCTCGTCCCTGTGTATATATTCATGTACTAATTTGCTCGTCTTAATGATTCCCATACTTAATCCCAATGGAGCCGGTGTAGCTCTCCTTCTAACTTCATGTGGTCAAACTGATTCTGACGTAATGCTTCATATAATACGATTGCAACGGAATTGGAAAGATTTAAGGAACGTGTCTCTCCAATCATCGGTATCCGAATACACTCTTCCGGGTGCTCTACTAAGATTTCCTCGGGTATTCCGGCACTCTCTTTTCCAAACATGATATAACAGTCCGGCTCGTAAGAGACATCGGAATAGACGTGTTTGCCCTTCGTGGTTGCCATGTATATCTTCGCATTCGGATTCTTTTCCAAAAATTCTTCGTAATTGACATAACGTGTTACATCCAACTGATCCCAATAGTCCATCCCTGCACGTTTGATTGCTTTTTCACTTAAGGAAAATCCCAGTGGTTCAATCAGGTGGAGTCTCGTCCCCGTTGCGACACAGGTTCGTCCGATATTTCCGGTATTTGCCGGAATTTCCGGTTCAAATAATACAATGTTTAACTTAGCCATTTTTCTGTTCCTCTCGCAGACGCTTGATAAAACGCTCCATTCTCTCTAAGGCAATCTTCAGATTATCCAAAGAATATGCATAGGAAATCCTAAGAAAACCTTCCCCGCAGGAACCAAAGGCTGTTCCCGGTACAACTGCAACCTTTTCCTCCTGTAAGAAACGGTTTGCAAATTCTTCCGATGTCATGCCAAATTCCTTAATACTCGGGAAAATGTAAAATGCTCCGAAAGGTTCAAAGCACTGTAAGCCCATCTCTTTAAAGCGGTGTACTAAATAACGTCTTCTCGCATTATATTCTTCCCGCATCTTTGCCACATCCTCATCACCATTGCGCAGTGCAGACACTGCCGCATACTGGCTGGTGGTCGGTGCACACATAATGGCATACTGGTGTATCTTCAACATCTGCTCTAAAATTTCTGCCGGAGCACAGGCATAGCCGAGTCTCCAGCCTGTCATGGCATATGCCTTGGAAAAACCGTTGATTAATACGGTTCTTTCTTTCATTCCAGGTAAAGATGCAATGGTCACATGATCTCCACAGTAAGTCAACTCCGAATAAATCTCATCACTGAGGACAAAGATATCATGTTCTTTTACCACCTCAGCGATTGCCTCTAAATCTTTCCTCTCCATAACGGCTCCCGTCGGGTTATTCGGAAACGGAAGTACTAAGAGCTTTGTCTTCGGTGTGATGGCAGCCTCTAATTCTTCCTTTGTCAAACGGAATTCATTCTCTTCTTTTAATTCGATAATTACCGGAACTCCGTTTGCTAAGACAGCACAAGGCTCATAGGAAACATAGCTTGGCTGTGGAATCAGCACCTCATCTCCCGGATCTAACATGGCACGCATCGCAATGTCAATGGCTTCACTTCCGCCGACAGTTACTACGACTTCTTTCTGATAATCATATGCCACGTTGCATTTGCGGTATATGTATTTAGATATCTCCTTCTTTAGTTCTTTTAACCCCGCATTAGAGGTATAGAATGTTCTTCCCTTTTCTAAGGAGAAGATTCCCTCATCCCTGATATGCCACGGAGTATCAAAATCCGGCTCTCCAACACCTAATGAAATGGCATCCTCCATTTCATTTACAATATCAAAAAATTTACGAATACCGGATGGTTCTATTTCAACAATTCTTTTGGACAATGGATTTCTCATGGTATTATCATTATCCTTTCATCTTTTTTCGGTGCAGCCATAACCGTTCCGTGGTCTTTATATTTTTTCAAAATAAAGTTGGTCTTTGTACTCAGTACGGAATCTAAGGTGGACAGCTTATCGGACACGAACTGTGCAATCTCACGAAGCGTCTTTCCCTCTAAGATGACCATAAAATCAAAGCCTCCTGAAATCAGATAGACAGCATTGACCTCAGGATAGTTGTAAATTCTCTCTGCAACCTTATCAAATCCCATGTCTCTTTGCGGGGTAACACGTACCTCAATCATAGCTGTCACCTTTTCAATTCCGGTCTTATCCCAGTTGATTAAGGTGTGGTAACCGCAGATAATATGCTCTGCTTCCATTGCCTCTAATTCATTCACTACATCTACTTCGCTGACTCCTAGCATAATAGCCAGTTCATTTAAGTCGACACGGCTGTTTTTTTCTATAAAAGTTAATATTTTTTCACGCATGACGTTTCCTCCAGAATTTCTATTTTCTTTCCAAACTATTCTATTCCTCTAAAGCCTTATATAATTCATCTGTTTTTGGCGGCTCTAAAAATCTGCGTTCTTCCTCATTCAAAAGAACCCTGTCATTTCCATCCGTTGCCTTACCAATGACAACAGCCGGAATTCCTGCTTTTTCCAATTCCATCACCAGACCGTTTCCATCTTCTGCTGCCATTAACATGGCACCACTTGAAATCAGTCCGTAGGGATTGATGCCGAAAAATTCACAGATTTCTACCGTTTCCTGCTTTAATGGAATTTTCTTTAAATCGATTTCAAGTCCGACGCCGGAAGCCTCTGCAATCTCCCAAAGTGCTCCAAAGATTCCGCCCTCTGTCACGTCATGCATGGCTGCAACGCCAGACTTAACGGCGGTGGCTGCCTCCGGAAGAACAGATATGTATTTATCGAACGCCTTTGCTCCATCAATAAAAGGCTGGGAATATCTCTTTCTTAATTCTTCTTCCTTTTCTTTTGCAAGAATGGATGTTCCTTCAATTCCAATCCATTTTGTCACAAGGATATCCATTCCCGGTTTTACTCCCGCAGTGGAAACCAATTTTCCCGCTTTTGCCTTGCCGACTCCGGTTACCGATACCACAATCTGATTGACCACCGTTGTTACCTCGGTATGACCTCCCATGACCTGTATCTGATTCTTTTCACAGGCAGACTCCACCTGGGACATTACCGTCTTCAAATCGCTTTCCCCGGCATCTTCCGGTAAGAGCAGGGTTAACATCACTCCTATCGGTTCTGCTCCTGCACTTGCTAAATCATTTACCGTAATCTGAATTGCAAGTTCGCCGATATCCTGTGCTGTTCCGGTAATCGGATCTGTGGAAATCACAAAGATTTCATCTTCTTTTAACTGCATGGCTGCACAGTCTTCTCCCACTCCTGCTCCTAAAACTACTTCTTCTCTTTTCGTATGCAGTTGTTTGAAAACGGAGCGTTTTAATATATTCTCCGGTACTTTTCCAACTTTCATAATCTTCTCTTTCTGCTTCTTACTATTGTATTGATAGACTCAAGGCTGTCTCATTTCTGAGGCAGCCTCCGTATCTATATAATATTCAAATGATTTCTATTCTGCCTCACCTTCTGGTGTCTCTTCTTTCTTGTCTGAATCTTCTGATTTTTTATTTTCAGAATCTTCCTTCTTTTCCTGTTCTTCCTGTTCCTCTGCCTGCTGCTGTGCCGCCGCTGCTGCTTCTGCCGCCTGCTGTGCCGCCGCTGCGTCCGCAAGTGCCTGATCGCTGTTTGCCGCTGCCGCTGCCTGAATCGTTGCCTCATCCTGAGAAGCGATTGCTCCCTGCATTGCTGCTACTGCATCCGGATTGGCAGATGCCACACCTACATTCACAATCTTTGGCGATGCCTGATAAGTGGAGGAATTGAACTCTTTTCTGCTGACTTCTTTTCCATCTACCTTCACTATTTTCCAAAGCTTTGCTTTTTTACCGATATGTGCCTGTTGCTGTGTAGAAATTGTACCAATCGGCAGACTTGAATCTGCAACATACTGTACACCCGGATCTGTTTCTCCCGTTGTCTCACTGACAAAAGATACTTCGCGGTTCGCATCTCTAGTCTCTTTACCATAGATGTTAAAGTAAATAATTCCACCGTCTGTATATCCTTCAATATAAATCGGTGCATCTGTATTATTCTTGAATTTCAAATCCTTATATTCACCGGAAATTGCTGCATCCATAGAAGGCTCTACGTAACTTACAATCATAGAATGTGCAAAACGCTCTGTAATCTCTAATTCTGCACGGATAACTGCATTGTATAATGTGGTAGATACCTGACAGATTCCTCCGCCGTAGGTCTCAACGGTTGTTCCATTCTCATAAGAACCGGCTAAAGCATAACCATTTTCTTCATTAAACGGTACTACGACATCATGTACAGAAAATTCATCTCCCGGATAGACAATAGAACCATTGATTTTGCTTGCTCCATTCTTGACATTCATTGCACGTCCCGAAGAAGATGAACTGAAATTCGTATTATAAGACCCCAGTAAATCCTTTACTTTTGCAAGTTCTTCTTCAGAACCCTTTGGCTCTACAATCTTTGCATTCAAAGCAATGGAGGCTTTCTTTCCATTCCACTCGTTCTGCATATAGGATGCTATCTGCTCTACCGACTCATCTATGTTGATTTCAACGCCTTCGTGTCCTTTTACAAAAACAAAACTTCCGTTTTCACGTTTCAGACCATTATTCTGTGCTTTCTGATTCAAGACATCTGTATTCTCATTTAACAGGGATTTTACCTTACTCTCATCCACAGAATAAGAGATAATAAATACCTTATCCCCTTTTTCTAAATCTTTCTTCTCTTTGTATCTTGCAATCGGATTACCGGTTCTTC
>JBJELL010000287.1:0-1914 GCA_051879115.1 Lachnospiraceae bacterium | reverse complement strand
CCTGAAATACAAATCCTAAATTTTCTCTTCGGAAGGCTGAGATTTCTTTTTCTTTGATTTCTACAATGTTTTTTCCATTTAAGAGCACCTCGCCGCTGGTTGGTTTATCGAGAGATGCTAAGATGTTGAGCAATGTGGTTTTTCCTGAACCGGATTCTCCCATGATTGCCACATATTCTCCTTCCTCTACGGAAAAGCTCAGATTGGAAAGTGCCTGTACCTGATTTCCTGCAAAACGTGTAGTGTATATTTTCTTTAAATTATTTACTTCTAAAATTGCCATAATGTCCTCCTGATTTTTTGACGCCGGCTGTCTTTACTTTCTATGGTTAGTATAACAAAACGGGAAAATGCGTACCATTGATTCGGCTTACATTTTCCCGCGGTATCTTACAGTTTTGTAAGAAAACATTATTTTTTATCTTCTACTATTAATCCGATTCTTACACGTGTCCCCTTTCCCGGTTCTGAATCAATAGCTATGGTATGGGACAGCTTCTTTAAGATTCGCTGACACAGATAGAGACCAATTCCTGTGGAACGCTTGTCCGTATGTCCGTTGTAACCGGTATAACCTTTTTCAAAGATTCTAGGTAAATCCTCTGTGCGGATTCCAATTCCCGTATCTTCTATGACAAGAGTCTTCTCATCTTCCATATATATGGAAACTGTTCCTCTCTGTGTGTACTTGATCGCATTGGATAAGATTTGCTCTATGACAAATTCTAACCATTTTTCATCGGTCAAAACCTCTGTTTCAAGAGGCTGATAGTCCAGATTGATTTTTTTTCGGATAAATATTTTCGCATATTTGTGAACGGCTTCTCTTACAATATGATCCAGATAATATTTTTGAATGACAAAATCCGTCGTATCGGAATCAAGTCTTGTATAGTGCAATGCCATTTCCACATACTGTTCAATCCGAAACAACTCGTGGGACAGCTCTGTGTTTTTCGGAGTGTCTTCTGCCTGCAAAAGCAGACGCATAGCAGCAATGGGTGTCTTTATCTGATGAACCCACATGGTGTAATACTCTACAATGTCTTTTTTTCTGCTTTCTAAGTCATTTACCGCTCTTACTTTGTCTTCATGAACGACTTGGAGCAGTCTTTGATAGTCCTCTTCTAACTGGTCGTTTGGCATCTCTAACGCATCTACAGATATTTTTATGACCTTTTCTGCTTCTATCAAATGTCTATGGCGTCTGTAATAAATGGCAGAATCAATGCCTCCGATTACCAGAATAAAAAACAGGCTGATCATCGTTCCATATATCCATTCTGAAAATGCAATGCCCTTTAAGTCCATGATGACAGACATGACAAATACGTTTAAAAACAATATGATAATCCATCTGATATTTCGTTTTAAATAGTAGTTCCACAGTTTCATCCCAAACGATAACCTATGCCTTTCTTTGTGATAATAAAATCGGTAAGCCCGATGGCTTCTAATTTTTTCCGAAGACGGTTGACATTCACCGACAGGGTGTTTTCGTCTACGTAGGCGTCATTTTCCCATAGTTTTGTCATCAATATTTCTCTCGAAACTACTTTTTCTTTGTTTTCCATTAATATCTGTAAAATACGGAATTCGTTTTTGGTCAGTTCTGCCTTTTCTGCCTGATAAGTAAGAGTGGTTTCCGTTAGATTTAAAATGGCTCCCCGATGCTCTAAAATTCTGCTTTTTCCGGCAAAATCATAACTGCGGCGCAGCATTGCCTGAATCTTTGCAGTCAAAACCTCCAAATCAAAGGGTTTGGATATGAAGTCATCTCCTCCCATATTGACTGCCATTACAATGTTCATATTGTCGGAGGCAGAGGAAAGGAAGACTATCGGCACCTTTGAAACTTTTCGGATTTCGCTGCACCAGTAGTAACCATTATAAAACGGAAGAGTAATGTCCATA
>JBJELL010000286.1:0-7849 GCA_051879115.1 Lachnospiraceae bacterium | reverse complement strand
TACCTGCTGACCTGCATACATCTGAGACATATCCTGCATCATCGGCTGTCCCATCATTGGTTGCCCCATCATCGGTTGTCCCATCATTGGCTGTGCCTGTGGTTGTGGTACCGGTTGCGGTGCTGCCTGTGGCTGCGGTTGTGGCTGTGGTGTCGGCTGTGGTGCCGGTTCTGGAGCACTTGCGGCCGCCTGGGAATCCATCTCCATATTCTTAGTCACACTTGCACACATTTCTTTCGCAAAAGAAATCGGATAGAGCTGCATAATCTCACTGTCTACTAAATCCCCGATTTCCATTTTAAATGAAATCTTTACGAAATGTCCTGACAGGAACTCATCTATCGTGCCCTCATCCACATCTTCCCGCAAATCTATTAAATCTGCCTGCGGTGGACTAATATCAATGGTCTTATTCAGCATCGAAGAAAGTGAGGTGGCAGAAGAACCCATCATCTGATTCATCGCCTCGCAGATTGCACTCAAATGCAATTCTCCTAATTCACCCTCTGTATTCGTTCCATCGCCGCCCATCATCAAGTCGGTAATAATCTTAACGTCATTTTCTTTTAAAACAAGCAGATTACTTCCGTCTAAACCAACGGTATAGGCAATTCGTATGAACACACAGGGTCTTTCGTAATTTTCTACGACTTCTTCCCATGTACCCATGCTTACAACCGGTGTCGAAATCTCCACCTTACGATTTACCAGCGAAAATAATGTGGTTGCTGCAGTTCCCATACTGATATTTGCAATCTCACCAATGGCATCCCTTTCATTATCGGAAATGGTATCCTCCGAACTTCCCTGTGTAGGAGTCGTATCGTCATTCAGCAATGCATTGATTTCTTCTTGCGACAATATTCCATCCATTACTTCACTGCTCCTCTCTTATTACTGATGTAACTCTTACCGCATATTTATCACCGGATGAACCCGGCAGTGCGGTAAACTTTCGTATATTTCCAACAAAGACATCTAACTCCTCATCCACTTTCGTGTCAAGGCGGATAATATCTCCTAACTGTAAGCTGGAGAAATCGCTGACTGAAATGGTACTGTTTCCTAACACTGCCTTTATTGGCATTGGTGCCTTTGAAATCAAAGTCTCAATGGCATCCATATACCTCTGTTCATCTTTATCCTGCATTGTGGAATACCAGTACTTCGTATTCAGCTTATCCATAACATCTTCTAATGTAAGATATGGCAGACAGACATTCATCAAACCCTCCACATCACCAATTTTTATATTAATCGTCACAATCGCAATCATTTCACTCGGTGAAATAATCTGTGCAAACTGCGAGTTTGTCTCTATACGCTCAAGCCTCGGATGAATATCGAGTACATTCTCCCAAGGTTCCCTGAGCAGATTCACGCAGACGGTTAATATTCTCTCTATAATCAAAAGCTCTATCTCTGAAAAATCTCTTGTCTTATCTAAAGGTTCTCCTGCTCCTCCAAGCATTCTGTCTACCATTGCATATCCTAAATTAGAAGCCATTTCTAATATGATATTTCCCTGCAACGGTGCAAAATTAACAATTCCTAAAAGAACCGGATTTGAAAGGGCATTCGAGAACTCCGAATAAGATACTGCCTCAGAGTTCATGACCTCTACCTGCACACTCTTTCTCAAATATACCGGAAGGTTTGTAGATAACAATCTTCCATAATGCTCAAATATGATTTCCAGCGTACGCAGATGCTCTTTCGAGAATTTTGCCGGTCTTGCAAAGTCATAATTTTTGACCTGTTTCTCGTTACTGTCCTTTATCTCTTCGGCATCTAATTCTCCGCTGCTGAGCGCCTGTAATAAATTGTCTATTTCATTTTGCGATAAGACCTCGCCCATGAAACTCTCACCACCTGTTCGTTTGGTTATTCTTATCTTACTGGCATGTTACGCTCGAAAATCCTACGCTGACAATAAAGTCAGAATCGTATAAGGTTTGCAGATTCTTTAAAATTTCATCCTGTACACCCTGCTGATCATCTCTGAACTCTTCATATGTATGACTCGAAACAACACTGTTAATCTCATTTTTTATGATACTTGCTTTTTCAGAAATGCTCTCACCATAATTTTTATAGCCTTTATTTTTCGTATCCATGGAAATAGATGCTTTTAATACAACATAGTGATCTTTTCCATCTTCACCCGGTTTCAGATTAATGGTCATTTCATCTTCAATATCATAGGTTGCAAGCTGATCCATTGGAACACTTGAAGCCTTCGTTCCGTTTTCCGAATTAAGTTCTAACTTAACCGCCGAAGCAACGGAATCCACAAGCTGATTCGTCTTCTTCACACTTGGAACTACTGCGATTGCCAGAATTGCTGTCAATATCGTATTCACTAATACCAGTGCCAGTATTAAGACTGACATTAAATTTTTCTTCATAGTACTTCCTTTCTTTCTACTCTTCTCCTGTCGGTGAACTATATGAATTGAAAATTTTTATCTCAACCCTTCGGTTTCTCGCCCTTCCTTCCGGAGTAGAGTTATCTGCTACCGGTACGTAATCACCACGTCCCGAAGATTTCAGATATCCCGGATTCAGGTCGGTAATTCCCCGGATATAATCCGTCACCGTAAGCGCCCGATACATGGAAAGGACATCATTACTCTCATACTTATCTGTATGAATCGGTACATTGTCAGTATGTCCTTCTATCTCAATAATGTTCTGAGCATATTTTGCAAGGATTGCTCCTATTTTATCTACTAAAGGATAGGCATCTTCCCTAATGTCTGCGGAACCCGAATCAAACAGCAATGCCCCGTTCAAAGTAATCAGTACATATTGTGCATTAAAATCCACTTCTAACTGGTTTTGGATTCCTTTCTCTTTTGCCTGCTGTTCTACTTCTTCTGCCATCTTTTCAGATTCTTCTAATGCCTTCTTCTCATATTCTTCTTCTATGCTTTCTTCTGTTTTTTGTTCTTCTTCCTTTTGCTCATCCGTCGAAGAATTGGCTTCTTCTTTATAGAACTGATCCAAAAATTCTAACTGACTTACGCCGGCAGATATCATCTGCCCCTCTCCGATGGAAGCTCCTCCCTGAGGCAGAATACTAAAACTGCTCTGTAAAGATGCTATTACCATCTCAAACTTTTCTGCATCTACTGTAGACATGGAAAACAGTAACACGAAAAAACACAGCAGAAGATTCATCAAGTCACTAAACGTTGCCATCCATGCCGGCGAGCCTTTTGGTGGTTCTTCCTGTTTTTTCTTCGCCACTATTCTTCACCTCCGCCTCCTCTGCCGTCAGAAGAAAAGCTCTCTCTGACTGCCGGAGATAAGAATGATTTTAATTTCTCCTCTATTACACGCGGGTTCTCTCCTGCCTGTATGGACAAAAGACCTTCTACTGTAACTTCTTTTAACATAATCTCTGTTGCATTCATTGTCTTTAGCTTTTCTGAGGTAGGACTGCAAAGCCAGTTTGCAATCAGGGAACCATATAAGGTAGTAATCAAGGCAACTGCCATCTGCGGTCCGATAGATGATGGATCATCTAATTTCTTTAACATGTTAATCAGACCAATCAGGGTACCAATCATACCCCAGGCAGGGCCTAACTCTGCCCATTTATCCCATACGGCAATAACCTTTTTATGACGTTCCTCTATGCATATCAGGTCTGTCTCCAGAATACCGCGAACCAGTTCCGGATCCGTACCATCGACAACTAGCATAATACCTTTTTTTAAAAAAGCATCTTCAATTCCTGATGCTGCCTCTTCTAATGCAAGCAATCCTTCTTTTCTAGCTATGTTGGAGAGGTTAATAATATTCTTAATTACTTCTCCTGCATCCGCCGTTTCATTTTTAAAAATGAGACGGATACCTTTCAGTCCGTTGATAAAGTCCGGCAACTGATTTGACATCAGAACACCTGCGACAGAACCTCCAAAGGTAATAACAAAGGACGGTACATCCATAAAGTTTCCAAATGCTGCTGTACCACCGCTCGTCAGGATACCAACGATAACCATTACAACACCAAGCAACATACCTGCTAAAGATGCAATATTCAATGTGTCCACCTACCTATTCCCATAATTTACGACAATCCCCCGAAAAACCACAGTTTTTTCCATACTGTCACTTATAAAATCCTTTATGAATATCTTACTAGATTTTTTGTTTCTTGTCTACGTTATTTAATATAATTTTTTCATTATTTATGTAATATTTCGTAAAAATTACACAGATTCCATTATTTTTTGCGGGTTTGCCCACATCTGCTTTTTCCACAAAATATAGGGGAATAAACAAGTGTCATTCCCCTATATATCATAGATTATCCATCATTCAATTACCGTTTCAGATTAATCAGTTCTTCTAATAATGTGTCGGATGTTGTAATAATTCTTGAGTTCGCCTGGAATCCTCTCTGGGTTGTAATCATTTCCGTAAACTCTGTGGACAGGTCTACGTTAGACATTTCGAGTGTACCGGTTGACATACTGCCGCCTCCGGCTGTAACGTCTACACCGATTCCATCAAATTCACCGGAGTTCAAAGTAGTTGTATAGCAGTTATCTCCTACCTTTTCAAGACCCATTGCGTTGGCAAACTGTGCTACTGCAATCTGTCCTAAAAGAACAGTATTACCATTGTCATAAGAGCCATAAATTTTACCGTTCGTGTCAACGAACACCCCTATCATATCTCCTAATTTTTTACCTTTTCCCGTTGTTCCGTCTAAATCTCCTGCCTCTAATCCGATTGTGGAAACACCACCGTTATCAAACCATTTTGTACCGGAGAAATCCACATCAATATCGGTAAAGTTTCCGCCTAATGTCTCTTTTAAATTCAAAAATACATTGTCCTGTCCTGCTGCTCCAACATACTGGAAGATACCATCATCCGGATTGAATTTCAGTTCATAATTAGCACTTCTTACGGTTGCCGTTACCTGACCGCTGGTCATGGAAATACCTGTTGCGGAAGCCGGTACACCGAATGCCTCTGCTAAGGTCTTTGTATCTCCGCCTGTTACAACGGAATATATTCCAGAACCTACCGGTGTCTCTTCTACTTCTTCTAATGTTGTGCCAGTTCCCGGATACTGGTAATATTTTGCATTGTATTCAAAAATGTTATTTGCAGCATCCACTGTCTTCCATCCGGCTCTTGGAGTAAATGTCTTCGTCTCCGTCTCTACCGCACCAAAAAGCTTTGCTAAATAATCCGGATCATAGGTTCCTGTTGCTGCGTCATATTGGGCCTGGTCTAAAATAGACTTGCTGTTGGAATCGAGAATATCTGTCAACTCCACAGTATAGCTTCCTGTAGTTTTATTGCTTTCTTTAACCGCAAATTTCGCAACGTAGGAATAACCCAGTGCATCGTAGAAATTCAGGTTCATTGCCAATCCGTTTGCACTTGTAACATCACTGCTGTTCTTATCCAGTACTCCTTCACATCTTCCATTTACCGTTGCTTCCGGAGCAGAAGTCTGATTCTTCTCACTCATGATACGAAGAGCAGATACGGTATCTTTCCGAATATCTCCGGTGGTCGGATCCACCTGCCATCCCATAACGTTATATCCTGTGGATGTCATACATAGGTTACCTGCTCCGTCTACATAGAAAGAACCCGCTCTTGTAAACTGTGTTCCGGAACCGTTGCTTACAATAAAGAAACTAGTTGCCGAGTTCGTATCGTTTAACTTGATATCAAATGCTCCTCCTGTTGTCTGGGAAGCACCTGCACTTGTAATACTAATAGATGTAGAACCTGTCGTAACACCAAGACCAATCTGTTTTGCATTTACACCACCGGTTCCAGTTAATGCATTCGGACCTGATGCTCCTGATAAATTCTGATACATAATTTCACTGAATGTTACAGAGGAAGATTTGAATCCCACAGTATTAACATTCGCAATATTGTTACCAATAACATCCATCTTTGTCTGGTGTGTTTTTAATCCTGATACACCAGAGTACATTGATCTCATCATAATTAATGACCTCCTAAATAACTGCCGTAAACTGTCTTATCTGTCATTCAAAGACATTAGCTTCCATTAAGGTCCAGCTATATAATTACGGCTCCGTCAATGTTTGTAAAAATATTGTCTGTAGCCTCACTTTGGTCTATCGCCGTTACTACGGTTTTGTTCGGTATGTTAACGATAAATGCCAGTGAATCCACAATTACTAATGACTCATTGATTCCTTTTTCACTTGCCTTTTGAACGCCCGACTCCAAACGGGTATTCTGTTCCTTCGTCAGATTGATATTCCGATTTTCTAATCTCATTGCTGCATGTTTTGAAAACTTCAGCTCACCCGGTTCTCTCAGTTCCTGTTTCTGCTTTAATATTTCTTCAAAAGATACTTCTGCTTTTTTAGAAGCACTCCCTTGATTCTTCTGTGTAAGAAACTGGTCGGTAACCTGTTCAATGGATGTGAAAGGATGATTGACACGGTTCATAAAACCATCTCCTTATGCCTTTTCCGTTTCTTTATCGTCTCCATCTTCGGAAGAACCGCTTTGCACGTTTTCCTTCATCTCATTTAATTTTTTCTCCAAACTCTCTAATGTGGAAAGAGCTTCTTTTGATACAAAGGTCTTTTGATAATCTGTCATACTGTCATAAACTTCTCTTGCTTCCTGCAATTTGCTCTCATCTAAGATTGTCAGCTGTGACTCCTTTGGCAGGGTTGCAACCATATCTGTAAATGCCTTTGCCACAGTTGTTGCATTGTAATAATCCGAATCTGCTACAGTATCTAAGTCCTCAATATTATATAGCGAATCATTTACGGAAACATATACTTTTCCATTCTCGCGCATGATGTATTCCACCATACCATGGTCGTAGAATGTCTCTCCTGTCTTGTCGCTGGTCACTTTTACAAACACATGCTTTCCCACCAGACTATAAGCATTTCCCTCTGTCATGCTCTGATTTATGTTCTGCATCTCCTCTAACGAAGAAAAAGTTGCTAACTGCGATATGTACTCCGTATTATCTGTCGGCTCTAATGGATCCTGATACTGCATCTGTGCCACTAAAAGCTGTAAGAATGCATCTTTGTCTAAGGCTCCACCTGCCTGTGTACTGCTATTGCTAGAAGATAAGGATGTTGTTGACGCTGACGTGTCTACGAACTCACCATTTTTAATCTGCTGAATAACTGCCATCTGCATTTCTCCTTTCTCTTAAGCTGTAAAATCTACACTGTTTCCATTTTCCCTCATAATCTTTGCTACTAAGGCTTCTTCCTCGCTCATCAGTCCCGACATCTCATCTAACTGATTGAGGGAAATGCTTCTTCTGTTGTTTTTAGAAGCCTGTTCTTTTTGTTCTTCCTGTCCCTGATTCTGCTGGTTTTCCTCTAAGTTCCTCTCAAATTCATGACTGGCTATCGTAACTTCTACGGCTTCTACCTTGAGTCCCTGCTGATTCATATTTTCTTTTAATACAGCAACCTGACTCTCTAATACTTCCTTTACTGCCTCATTCTGGGCTGCAAGCTGCGCCGTGATGACTCCTTCCTTTGAAGAAACCTGTACATAGATTTTTCCAAGGTTTTCAGGATTTAACTGCATTTCCATGGATGTTACATTTTCCTGATACATGATTTTTGTAAACTCACTTACCTGCTGGATGATGTCTGTCACATTGACCGTTGTATTCTGCACGCTTCCTGTTACGTTACTAACCGTTACATCTGCGACTTTTGTAGTCTGGACTGTCTGTACCATTCCATCTTCAAAGTTCCCTCTGCTTTCTTTCATTCCACTGTTCTGTCTGAATATGGAATCCTGCTCATCTGTGGTCTGATTGTCTGCCTCTTCTGATAAATCA
>JBJELL010000285.1:5877-7851 GCA_051879115.1 Lachnospiraceae bacterium | reverse complement strand
ATCATGAAAAAATAAGTCGAAAAAAATAAAGGAAATCCCTCCCCGACGCAGAATTCTATAAATAGAGACTTTGCACCGTGGAGGGATTTGCATGTCAATCAGGGAAAATCTAGAGCAGATGGAAGAGATTTACTTAAGTCCGTTTGCCACACTCAGTATCAACTCAAAGGGAAGAGACAGAGAAGAACCGCAGTGTGATATCAGACCCGTATTTCAAAGGGACAGGGACAGGATATTGCATTGTAAGTCTTTTCGACGCCTAAAACACAAAACTCAGGTGTTTTTGACACCCAAGGGCGATCACTACAGGACAAGACTGACTCATACCCTAGAGGTGTCCCAGAATGCGAGAACCATTGCAAAGGCACTGCGATTGAATGAAGATTTGGTAGAGGCGATTGCCTTAGGACATGATTTAGGCCACACCCCTTTTGGACATGCAGGAGAGAGAATCTTAAATGAATTATGTGAAGACGGCTACCGCCACAATGAGCAGAGTGTCCGTATCGTAGAGAAGTTAGAAAAGGATGGAGAGGGATTGAATCTGACATGGGAAGTCAGAGACGGAATACTGAATCATCAGACAAGCTGTATGCCCCATACTTTAGAGGGGAAGATTGTACGCTTTTCGGATAAGATTGCCTATATTCATCACGACATAGATGATGCAGTTCGGGCTAAAGTTATGACGGAAGAGGATATTCCACTTGAAATCAGAAAGACACTGGGTATGACAACGAGAGACCGGTTGAATACTCTGATACATAATATCATTACCAACAGCATTGGAAAGAACGATATTATTATGTCAAAAGAAGTAGCAGAGGCAATGCAGGACTTACGAAAATTCATGTTTCAAAAAGTCTATCAGAATCCGGTTGCCAAGGGCGAGGAGGCAAAAGCAGAAGGACTTCTCAGTGAATTGTACCGATATTATTCAGAAAACATCGAGATTCTGCCTATGCAGTATCAGAAGATGTATGAAGATGGAGAAAAGAAAGAACGCGTGGTCTGTGATTATATTTCCGGTATGACAGACCAGTATGCGATTGCAAAATATCGGGAATTTTTCCTGCCAAGGGCATGGGAAATCGGATAAGGAAGGGAGAGACAATGGCTTATTATTCAGACGAACTGATTGAAGAAATCCGTTCGGGAAATGATATCGTGGATGTGATATCCTCTTATGTACGTCTGACCAAAAAAGGAAGTACCTATTTTGGATTATGTCCTTTCCACAATGAAAAGACACCTTCTTTTTCCGTTTCCCCGAATAAACAGATGTATTACTGTTTTGGATGCGGAGCAGGAGGCAATGTCATAACCTTTTTGATGGAATATGAGAACTACACTTTTCCCGAAGCCTTAGAAGTGCTGGCAAACCGTATCGGCGTAGAACTGCCAAAGCAGGAATTGAGTGTAGAACAGCGAAGAGCCTCGGATAAAAAGGCAAGGCTTTTAGAGGTCAATAAGGAAGCAGCAAAGTATTTTTACACCCTGTTGCGCTCGGAAAGAGGACAGCGGGCACATGAATATTTCCTGAAAAGAGGATTAAGTGAAGAGACATTAAGAAAGTTTGGTCTTGGATATTCGGATAAATACAGTGATGATTTATACCGATATCTGAGAGAAAAAGGATATGAAGACGAGCTGTTAAAAGACAGTGGACTGATATCTATAGATGAAAAGAGGGGAGGACATGACAAGTTCTGGAATCGTGCCATGTTTCCAATTATGGATGTCCGGGGCAAGGTCATCGGTTTTGGAGGGCGTGTCATGGGAGAGGGAGAACCTAAATATTTGAATTCCCCGGAAACGATGATTTTTGATAAAAGCAGAAATCTATATGGTCTGAACTTTGCAAGGACAACGAAAAAACATCAGATTCTTCTATGCGAGGGATATATGGATGTCATCGCTTTGCATCAGGCGGGATTTGACAATGCAGTGGCAGCACTTGGAACGGCATTTACA
>JBJELL010000285.1:0-5777 GCA_051879115.1 Lachnospiraceae bacterium | reverse complement strand
TTTGCATCAGGCGGGATTTGACAATGCAGTGGCAGCACTTGGAACGGCATTTACACCGGGACATGCCAATCTCTTAAAACGTTATACAAAGGAAGTATATCTGACCTTTGATAGTGACGGAGCGGGAGTGCGGGCGGCAAAACGTGCCATTCCAATTCTAAAAGAAGCCGGGATTACAGCAAAGGTTGTCAATATGAAGCCGTACAAAGACCCGGATGAGTTCATCAAAGCACTCGGAGCAAAGGCTTATGAGGAACGTATACAGCAGGCGGAAAACAGTTTTATGTTTGAAATTCGGCTTTTAGAAGAAGAATATGATTTGAAAGACCCGGAAGGGAAGACGCAATTTTACAATGAGACTGCGAAAAGACTGTTACAGTTTGGTGAAGAAATCGAGAGGAATAATTATATTGAAGCCATTGCACAAAAGTATGGTATGGGCTTTGAAAATTTAAGAAAGTTAGTCAACCACTTCGGAACTCAGGCAGGACTTGTATCTAACAGTGAAGTACCGAAAAAGGAAAGACGGGAGAAGCCGAAAAAAGAAGATGGTATGAGACAGTCGCAGAAGTTACTTCTGACCTGGTTGATTGAGTACACCGAACTGTTTGCTCAGTTAGAACCATGGATAGGACCGGAAGACTTCACCGAGGATATTTATAAAAAGGCAGCAGAGATACTTTTTGAGCAGTACCACACAGATGGAAAGGTCAACCCGGCACAGATTGTGAGTCTTTTTGCAGAAGAAGAGCAAAGAGAGATTGCAGCACTCTTCAATGCAAGGGTGGAAAAAGTGGAGACAAAATCCGACAGAGAGAAAGCGATAAGAGAGACGGCTTTGCGTATTAAACAAAACAGCATTGCACATCGTTCAAAGAACTTAGAGCCGACAGATATGGCGGGGCTGCAGAAGATTATATCGGATAAAAAGCAGCTTGAGTCGTTAGAGAAAGTGCATATTTCTATTAATTAGGAGCAGAATAAAGACGAGAGAGGATATTAAAATGGCAGAAAAAACCGAAAAAGAAGAAAAATTTGAAGCAAGGCTGAAAGAACTTCTTGCACTTGCGAAAAAGAAGAAGAATATGCTGGAATATCAGGAAATCAATGATTTTTTCCAGGATATGGCATTAGACGCAGAGCAGTTTGAGAAAATTTTAGAGTTCTTAGAGGCGAGCAACATTGACGTACTGCGTATCACAGAGGATGACGACGTGGTAGACGATGAGATTCTCTTAGAGGAGGAAGACGAAGTCGAGGTTGAAAAAATCGATTTGTCTGTACCGGACGGAGTCTCTATTGAGGACCCGGTGCGTATGTATTTAAAAGAAATCGGTAAAGTACCGCTTTTAAGTGCAGAGGAAGAAATTGAGCTTGCAAAGAGAATGGAATTAGGAGACCAGGAGGCGAAAAAACGTCTTGCAGAAGCAAACCTTCGTCTGGTGGTATCGATTGCAAAGAGATATGTGGGCAGGGGAATGTTGTTTCTGGATTTGATTCAGGAAGGAAACCTCGGTCTTATCAAAGCGGTGGAAAAATTCGATTACCGCAAAGGATATAAGTTCTCAACCTATGCAACCTGGTGGATTCGTCAGGCGATTACAAGAGCCATTGCAGACCAGGCGAGAACCATTCGTATTCCGGTTCATATGGTAGAGACAATTAACAAGTTAATCCGTGTCTCCAGACAGTTATTACAGGAGTTAGGACGTGAACCTACCCCGGAAGAGATTGCAGAAGAGATGGATATGCCGGTGGAACGTGTCCGTGAAATCTTAAAGATTTCTCAGGAGCCGGTTTCCTTAGAGACCCCAATCGGTGAAGAGGAAGACAGTCATCTTGGAGACTTCATTCAGGACGACAATGTACCGGTTCCGGCAGATGCAGCCGCATTTACCCTTTTAAAGGAACAGTTAGAAGAAGTCTTAGGAACACTGACAGAACGTGAACAGAAGGTACTGACCCTCCGTTTTGGATTAGAGGACGGCAGAGCGAGAACTTTAGAGGAAGTTGGAAAAGAATTCAACGTAACCCGTGAGCGTATCCGTCAGATTGAGGCAAAGGCGTTAAGAAAGCTTCGTCACCCAAGCAGAAGCAGAAAATTAAAGGATTATCTGGAATAAAATGATACAGTTATCAAAACGTTTACAGGCAGTGGCAGACCTGATTACAGGAGAAGGTGTCCTTGCCGATATCGGAACAGATCATGGATATATTCCAATTTATCTAATGCAAAAAGGCAGTATTCAAAAAGCCATTGCAGCAGACATAGGAAAAGGTCCCCTGCTTCGTGCAAAGGAGCATATTGAAAAATATGGTCTGGGTGGCTACATAGAAACCAGACTTTCGGATGGTGCGAAAGAGATAGAGCCCTTAGAAGCAGATATTTTTGTGATTGCAGGAATGGGCGGCGGACTGATGCAAAAGATTTTAGATCAGAGTAAGGAAGTATTTTTATCTGCAAAGGAAATTATTTTACAGCCGCAGTCTGAGCAGGAGGTTTTACGCCGTTATCTGATTGCGGAAGGCTATCAGATTCTCGCAGAGGATATGGTAAAAGAAGATGGAAAATACTATCCGATGATGCGTATTTCAGGACAAGAGCAGAAACAGAAGAATCCATATGAAAACGCGAAAGACATAGACTTTTTATATGGAGCATATTTATTAGAAAACAGACATCCGGTGCTTTGGGATTTTTTAAAAAGAGAAGAGCAGATTTTAAAAGACCTGCTCACCAATCTCTCTGCTGTCCCAAAGAATCCGGGTATAGAAAAAAGAATCTTTGAAATAGAAGAAAAGCAGAGACTGACAAAGCAGGCATTATCGAAATATGATGCAGTCTGCCGTTAGGATAACAGGAGAAAGTATGAAGTGCAGTAAAGTCATTGAAATATTAGAGCAGCACTCCCCGACAGGTTATGCCTGTGACTGGGACAATGTGGGACTCCTTGTGGGAAGTACCGATAAGGAGATAAAAAAAATCTATATTGCACTCGATGCAACCGATGAAGCGATTGAAGAGGCGATAGCAGCAGGGGCAGATATGCTTTTGACCCATCACCCGATGATATTTAAAGGAATGAAAAGGATAACCGAAGAGGATTTCATTGGAAGAAGAGTCATTCGCCTGATAAAAGAGGATATGGTCTATTATGCCATGCATACGAATTTTGATGTAAAGGGTATGGCAGATTTAGCGGCAGAATATCTGCATCTGACAGATACCAAAGTATTAGAGGTTACCTGTGAATCTGAGAATGGCACAGAGGGAATCGGCAGATACGGAAAGCTGGAAAGAGAAATGACCATAGGTGAATGCTGCGAATTGGTAAAAGAAGTATTTACCTTGGAAAATGTCAAAGTATTTGGAAATCTTAATACAAAGGTGTCTACAGCAGCCATTTCTCCGGGTTCCGGTAAAAGTGTCATATCCAATGCCCTAAGAGCAGGCGTGGATGTCCTAATTACAGGAGATATTGACCACCATGAGGGAATTGATGCAGTGGCACAGCAAATGGCGGTTATTGATGCCGGTCATTATGGTGTAGAGCATATTTTTATTCCATATATGGAGCAGTATTTAAAAGAGACGGCACCGGAATTAGAGATTGCAGTGCAGCCCCTTGAATTTCCATTTCAGATTATATAAAAAGGCAGGTTTTTTTATGGGAGAGACAGTAAAATTAGAAATTGAGGGAGAAATAAAAGAATATCCGGCAGGAACTACATACGGTGAGATAGCGACAGAATACCAGAGCCGTTATGAGGATGATATCCTGCTGGTATTGTTTAATCACAAGTTAAGAGAACTGGGAAAAAGGGTGAAAAAAGACGGTACGCTGGAATTTATTACAGCAAGACAGGAACCGGGAAAGAAGACCTATCGCAGATGTGTGTCCCTGCTTATGCAAAAAGCAGTGGATTCTCTCTATGGGAAAGACGGGGTCAGCGTACAGATTCGCCATTCTCTCGGTCAGGGATATTACTGTGTTTTAAAAGGAAATACAAGACCGGTCAGTGAGTTGGTACTTCCGATTAAGATGGAGATGATGCGTCTTGTGGATGAGGACATTCCTATTGAGAAGAAGAACTTTAAAACAGATGACGCCATCAGTCTTTTTGCAGAAAGAGGAATGCATGATAAGGAAAGACTGTTCCGTTACCGAAGAAGTTCGAGAGTCAATGTCTATGAATTAGACGGTTATATGGATTATTTCTATGGTTATATGGTTCCTTCTACCGGATATCTGAAATATTTTGATTTGATGGCATTTGAAGGGGGAATGATGTTACTATTCCCGAATGAGAATCCAAAGACAATAGCAGAATTCAAACCTTCCCATAAGCTTTTTGAGACCTTGCAGGAATCTGAAGATTGGGGAAAAATGCTGGATATCGATACGGTAGGAGCTTTGAATGATGCCATTGCAGGCGGCAGAATGAAAGAAGTTATCATGGTACAGGAAGCTTTGATGGAGAAGCGGATAGGACAGCTTGCAGAGCAGATTGCAGGAGAGAAGGATAAGAAATTCGTTATGATAGCAGGTCCGTCCTCCTCCGGTAAAACCACGTTTTCCTACCGTTTGTCTACACAGTTGATTGCACAGGGCTTAAAACCACATCCGATTGGTCTTGACAATTATTATCTTGACAGAGATAAGACTCCAAGGGATGAAAATGGCAATTATGATTTTGAATGTCTTGAAGCTCTCGATGTAGAACAGTTCAATGAGGATATGACAAGACTGTTCCGGGGCGAAAGAGTGGAGATGCCGACCTTTAATTTCAAGACCGGAAAACGGGAGTACAAGGGGAATACCTTACAGCTTGGCGAGGATGATATCCTTGTAATCGAGGGAATTCACGGGCTGAATGATAAGCTTTCCTATTCCCTTCCAAAAGAAAGTAAGTTCAAAATCTATATCAGTGCTCTGACACAGCTGAATATCGATGAGCACAACTATCTTCCGACAACGGATGCAAGATTAATCCGAAGAATTGTCCGGGATGCAAGAACCCGCGGCACCAGTGCAAAAGAGACGATTGCTATGTGGCCGTCGGTAAGAAGAGGAGAGGAGCAGTACATCTTCCCATTTCAAGAGGAAGCGGATGCAATGTTCAACTCCGCATTAATCTATGAACTCTCTGTGCTCAAAGCCTATGCGGAGCCACAGCTTTTCCATATTGAAAAGGACTGTGCGGAATATATAGAGGCAAAGAGACTGCTGAAGTTTTTAGACTACTTCCTTCCGGTGCCAACAGAAGATATTCCAAAGAATTCCATTTTAAGAGAGTTTATCGGGGGAAGCTGTATAGATGTGTAAGCAATGAAAACTTCATGCATCAAAGAACTATTAGAAAAAATCTGAAATAAGTAGGGTGGATGATCGCGGCTGCAAGTGTCGAAAGACCGCAGGTGAGGAAAGTCCGGGCTTCATAGGGCAGGATGCCGGCTAACGGCCGGTGGAGGCAACTCCAAGGACAGTGCAACAGAAATATACCGCCGGGCAACCGGTAAGGGTGGAAGGGCAGTGTAAGAGACTACCGCCTCTCTGGTGACAGAGGGGGCACATGTAAACCCCATCCGAAGCAAGACCGAAACAAGACGTTTGACGTGGCCCGCCAGTCTTAGGTAGGTCGCTTGAGGCAACTGGCAACAGTTGTTTTAGATAGATGATCATCTGAAAAACATAACCCGGCTTACAGCCCTGCTTATTTTCTGAATATAAATCTCATTCATATCAAAAAAATCTCAACGAAAATTATTTTCGTAA
>JBJELL010000284.1:0-1927 GCA_051879115.1 Lachnospiraceae bacterium | reverse complement strand
GCGAAACAGAGCGATGGTTATACCGTTGTCTATGATTTGAAAACATTTAAAGATGAGAGAGGATATGCTGTCAGCAATTCTAAGACTTATAAGACAACGACCTGTAAAATAAAGAATGTCAAGAATAAATCCTGTTATAATACCAATAAAAAAGTGGTACTCGAATCAGACGGAGTTATTACACAATTCCATGTAAATGGAAAACCGCAGGAAAAAAATACTTATACAGCGAAAAAAGACGGCAAGTATAAATTGGAAATAAAACTGGCATCAGGAGCAAGTAAAAAGCTGAGCTTCACCATCGATAAGACAAAGCCGACTACAAATATCAAGAACAATAAGACCTACAAAGGCAAGGTAACAATCTCCTGTTCCGATAAGACCTCAGGAGTGAAAAAGATTACTTTAAACGGCAAGAAGATTTCAAATAATAAGGTCGTAAGTAAAAAAGGAAGTTACAAACTTCAGATTACGGATAAAGCAGGCAATGTAAGAACTGTAAACTTTAAAATTAAATAGAGAACAGGAATAAAAAAATCCACGTTTTTATAGACTTATAATAAGACTATAAGGCGTGGATTTTTTATGAAAGAGAAGAAAAAGAAAAAAATATTTAATAAGGGACTTCAGAAAAAACTTCCGTGGAAAAAGTCTGCGATATTCTTTGCAGGAGCAATCGTGCTGTTTTTAGCGGGAAACGGAGCAGCAACGGTGACGGAACAATGCGTCAGTTCCATCCGTATTGCAAGGAATCAGGCGGAGAACTGGGGACTGGGTTTTGGAGCAGAGGGAGAACAGCCTACAGGAAATGCCACACAGGAAGAGTTAAAAGAATACGATGCCTATTTTGTGGGGGATAAAAGTAAGAAAGTCATCTATCTGACCTTTGACTGCGGATATGAAAATGGAAATACAGAAGCAATTTTAGATGCGTTAAAAAAGCACAACGTAGATGCAACCTTTTTTGTAGTGGGTAATTTCTTAGAAACAAGTCCCGATATTGTAAAGCGGATGGTAAAGGAAGGACACACCGTGGGCAATCATACCTACCACCATCCCGACATGTCTTCGATTTCCGACATGAAATCCTTCAAAGAGGAGATGGAAGGTGTTTCTGACTTGTATAAAAAGATTACCGGAAAAGAGATGGTAAAATATTACCGTCCGCCACAGGGAAAATACAGTGTTGAAAATCTGAAAATGGCAAAAGAATTAGGCTATAAGACTTTTTTCTGGAGTCTCGCCTATGTGGACTGGAATGTGGATGCCCAGCCGACGAAAGAAGAAGCCTTTGAGAAACTCACCGGAAGAATCCATCCGGGTGCAATCGTGCTTTTACACAATACCTCCAAAACGAATGGAGAGATTTTAGATGAACTGCTCACAAAATGGGAAGAGATGGGCTATACCTTTGAACCGTTAAAAAATCTGTAGTCATATTTTCTATGGTGGGTACATATCATGTAATAAATAAAAAAATGGGGAGGTTCCATTGAGTTCAAAGACAAAAATCGTAGTATTCCATATGAAAGAATTGATTTATACGGCGATATTCGTGGGACTCGGAATCCTTTTGGTAATTCTCCTCGTATGCATGTTTGGCAAGGACGAAGGAGATAAGAAAAAGGAGACGGAAGAGACCATGCAATATCAGGCAGGAGTGTATACCTCCTCCATTCTTTTCAATGACAACGTTTTAGACGTAGAAGTGGCAGTGGATGAGAACCGTATCAATTCCATATCCTTAGTAAACCTGGATGAGTCTGTAGAGACCATGTATCCACTGGTTGAACCGGCATTACAGGAACTGGCTGAGCAGATTTACGAAAGCCAGTCCCTGGATAACATTACATATAGCAGTGAAAATCAGTACACGAGTATGGTGCTGCTAAATGCCATTGAAGATGCGGTGGCAAAAGCAAAAATC
>JBJELL010000283.1:0-1929 GCA_051879115.1 Lachnospiraceae bacterium | reverse complement strand
CAAAACGAAACGGAGCAGGCGACAGGATTTTGAGAGAAAAGGACTTTGAGGAATAGTGAAAGAGAATAAAGCAATGGGGAATTTTACAGAACTGGATGCGTATTTGTTCGGACAGGGTACGCATTATGATATTTACAAAAAATTAGGTGCACATCCGTCTAAAAATAAGAAAAAAGAAGGAGTGCGTTTTGCGGTCTGGGCACCGAATGCAGAGAGGGTCTTTGTCATCGGGGAATTCAATGGCTGGGATGAGACTGCAAACGAGATGGAGAGAGTGGAACCGGAGAGCATCGGTGTCTACGAGACCTTTATTCCGAATGTAAAACTCGGTTCTCTCTATAAATATCTCATTGAGACAAAGGACGGAACGCTGTTATATAAGGCAGACCCTTATGCCAATGCATCAGAACTCAGACCGGGAAATGCCTCAAAGGTAACGGATATTGAGCATTTTAAATGGACGGACAGCAAGTGGATGAAAGAGCGTGCAGCCTGTGAAAATCCATATGACAAACCAATGGCAATCTATGAGGTGCATCCGGGGTCCTGGATGCGCCATCCTGGAAGAGAAGACGAGGGATTTTATACATATCGTGAGTTTGCACATGCGTTGGGTGACTATGTAACGGATATGGGATATACCCACGTAGAGTTAATGGGAATCTCAGAATATCCTTTTGACGGCTCCTGGGGATATCAGGTAACGGGATATTATGCACCGACCGCCCGTTATGGAACACCGGAGGATTTTGCATATTTTGTGGACTATATGCACAAGAAAGGAATCGGTGTTATCTTAGACTGGGTTCCGGCACATTTTCCAAGGGATGCTCATGGACTGGCAGACTTCGATGGCACACCGACTTATGAATATGCAGACCCTAGAAAGGGAGAACATCCGGACTGGGGAACAAAGATTTTTGACTACGGTAAGAGCGAGGTTAAGAATTTCTTAATCGGAAGTGCTCTTATGTGGATAGAACATTACCACATTGACGGATTGCGTGTGGATGCAGTGGCATCTATGCTCTATTTAGACTATGGAAAACAAGATGGCGAATGGGTGGCAAATGAATATGGCGAGAACAAGAACTTAGAAGCTATCGAATTCTTCCGTCATATCAATTCCTTAGTTCTTGGAAGAAATCCGGGTACTGTCATGATAGCAGAGGAATCTACGGCATGGCCGCAGGTAACCGGAAAAGCAGAAGAGGGAGGATTGAACTTTACCTATAAATGGAACATGGGATGGATGCATGACTTCCTTGACTATATGAAGTTAGACCCATATTTCCGCAAGGACAATCACCATAAGATGACCTTTGCCATGAGTTATAACGGCAGTGAACATTATATTCTTGTACTGTCCCACGATGAGGTGGTACATTTAAAATGTTCTATGATTAACAAGATGCCGGGCTTAGAGGATGAAAAGTTTGCCAACTTAAAAGTGGGCTATGCGTTTATGATGGGGCATCCGGGTAAGAAGCTGCTCTTTATGGGACAGGATATTGCACAGTTCCGCGAATGGAGTGAGGAAAGAGAGTTAGACTGGTTCGTCTTAGAAGATCCTAGAAACAAGGGAATTCAGAACTTTGTAAAAGAGCTCCTTCACATCTATCAGAAATATCCGTGTATGTATGAGGCAGACAGCAACTGGGATGGATTTGAGTGGATTAATGCCGATGATACCGAAAAGAGCATCTACACCTTTATCCGCAAAGGCAGATCGGATAAGAAGCGTCTGCTCTTCGTATTCAACTTCACACCGGTGGCAAGAGAAGACTTCCGTGTGGGAGTTCCGGAGAAGAAGGACTATAAGTTAATTTTAACAAGTGAAGAAAAACGCTTTGGTGGCAGCGGAGAAGTGCCGAGGAAAAAGACCTATAAGGCAGCGAAAAAACCGTGGGATAACAGAGAATATTCTAT
>JBJELL010000282.1:0-1932 GCA_051879115.1 Lachnospiraceae bacterium | reverse complement strand
GCGCGACAGGATTTGAACCTGCGACCTCTGCGTCCCGAACGCAGCGCTCTACCAAACTGAGCCACGCGCCGTTATAGGCACAACTAAAAATCATGCCTAATTATATTATCATAACTTATTCTGTTTGTCCAGTCCTAAATATAATAATTTCCACCCATTTTTTCTTTTTGAATTTCTACCAAATCATCGAGGGTTGTTCCATCTAAGTATTCGTTTACAACTTTGTACAGTCCTTCCCAAAATTCCACCGTTGCGCAGGTATCATAATTCTCACACTGATTCTCCTCATCCTCAAGACAGGCAATCGGTGCAAAACTTCCTTCGATAGCACGTAAGATATCTCCCACTGTGTATTCTGTTGTATTTTTAGCTAGGCGGTATCCACCCTGCGCTCCTCTTCCGCTTTTTAAAAGACCTGCCCTGTTGAGTGGAGTCACAATCTGCTCTAAATATTTTACAGAGATGTTCTGTCTTTCCGATACATCTTTTAAAGCAATGAACTTTCCTTTATCATTCAAAGCCAAATCTACCATTAATCTAAGTGCATATCTTCCTTTTGTTGATACTCTCATTCGCACTTCCTCCTGCCAATCATAGTATTCCTAAGGGTATTATATAATAATTTTGTTCTTTTCTCAAGTATCTTTCTGCAATCTTCTGCCTACTGGGATATGAGATAGGCTGCACCGTAAATACCCGCATCATTTCCCAGTTTTGCCAAAGCGAACCTGGCATTGGTACAGGCATGGAAGGTTCTTGTCTTAAAATATTTTTCAACTGCCTCTATCAGAATGTTTCCCGCCTTAGAGACTCCGCCTCCAATCACAATCATCTCCGGATTGACTACACAGGCAATGTTAGCGACTGCGGTACCTAAGATTCGTCCCATCTGTTCTACCTGACCTAAAGCGAAAATATCTCCTTTTTTCGCTTCGTCGAAAATATCTTTCGCCGTCAGATTTTCGATATGTTTCAGAGGAGTTTCCTGCTCATAACCGGCAAGTGCTTTCTTTGCCATGCGTACAATTCCCGTTGCAGAAGCATACTGTTCTAAACAGCCTTTTTTTCCGCAGCCGCAGACTTCTTCCTCTGTTTCATCCACTACTACATGACCTATTTCGCCACCTGCTCCGTTAGAACCGGACAACATCTTTCCCTCGACTATGATTCCGCCTCCCACACCGGTTCCAAGTGTTATGAGTAAAAGATTTTTACAGCCTTCTCCTCCACCTTTCCACATTTCTCCAAGGGCGGCAACATTGGCATCATTTCCTGCCTTCACAGAAAGTCCCGTCTTTTTGGAAAGTTCTTCTTCTACGTTGAAAATTCCCCAGCCAAGATTGATGCATTTTACGACCGTACCATCCACTTTGACAGGTCCCGGAACGCCGAGACCGATTCCTGCCACTTCGTTTTTGGATATTTTTTTTTCTTCCAGCTTTTTCTCTATTTGAGAAGCTATATCTTCTAAGATGAAGACACCTCCGTTTTCTTTTCTGGTGTCTATCTCCCATTTTTCTAACAATTCACCTTTTTCTATATCAAAAAATCCCATTTTAATTGTGGTTCCACCAACATCTATGCCAAATCCGTATCTGCTCATTTTTCCTCCTTCATGCCTTTCCTCTATGGTTTTTCACTAACCGTCTGTATTTTGCGGCACTTCTTCCTGTGTATCTTCCTCATTGTCCGGTGGCTGTTCCTCTGTTACCGGTTCTTCGGTTTCTCCGCTTTCAGACGACTGCTCCTCGTCTTCGTCCGAAGGTTCCTGCGGCTGGGTTTCGTTATCCGGTGTCGTCTGTTCCCCGCTGTCTGGCGGAACCTCTATCTGTCCGTCTATGGTCTGCGGCTCTGTATCTGAATCCGAATCCGTTTCCGGTACATCCGTCTGCTGATTTGTATTTTCCTCGATGTCTTCTATGGTTTTCTCTG
>JBJELL010000281.1:0-8032 GCA_051879115.1 Lachnospiraceae bacterium | reverse complement strand
AGTATTTTGCCGCGGAAGATGAAGCTGTGACAATGGCAGAGATGAGTATGCCATAGGTGTGTTTTTTAAGCGGCAATTTTAGTTTACCTAAAATGAGGAGGTATCACAGGAGATGAAGATTGTCATAGTAGTAGCGAGCATAACAGGAATTACTGTCATTGCTGTGTTTGCGCTGGCGGCGATGGCAGTTATAGCCGCCGGAAGTTATCAGATAGATTAATTTCGTGGAGAGAAAGCAGGTGGAGGCAGTGGAGAACGGAGCCAATGAAGTAATGTACAAGATGGCAGAATTCCTGCTAAAAAAGATGCAGGAAAATGGTCTGATTAGTGAGGAAGAAAGGGAAAAAATCACTGTTTTGAACATTGAGACTTTTTCCCCGGAACTTGCCAAAGTATATCTGTAAAAACACTAGATATCTTCCGACTTGTGTGGTAGTGTATGTTGCTGACAAGGGCGCAAACCCTTGAAAATACAGGGAAAGGAGAAAAGCACATGGCAAAGAAAGTAACCGTCATCAGGGGAACAGCCGGTACCGAAAAGGTGCTGGAAAGACCAAAGATGAGAGTGTGCGGATATGCCAGAGTCAGCACTGGAAGCAGCAAGCAGGCTGAATCCTACGCCACACAGGTAGAATATTACACCACAAAGATTGAAAGAAATCCCATGTGGGAGTTTGCCGGGGTTTATGCGGATGAAGCACTCACCGGTACAAAGGTAAAGGGCAGGGAAGAATTCCAGTCCATGATAGAAGCCTGTGAGGACGGAGATATCGACCTGATTCTGACCAAATCCATCACAAGATTCGCAAGAAACACCGTGGAATGTATCCAGACTATACGAAGGCTGAAAGAAATTGGAGTCGGCATCTACTTTGAAAAAGAGAATCTGAACACATTAACGGAAAAGAGTGAACTGATGCTGACACTGCTGGCATCCATTGCACAGGGGGAATCGGAAGACTTCTCAAGTAACAACCGCTGGGCAATCGAGAAGCGGTTCCGGGACGGAACCTTTATCATTGGAACACCGGCTTATGGATACCGGAAGGATGAGGATGGAAACCTTATCATAGAAGAATCCGAGGCAGAGGTGGTACGGTGGATCTTCGAAGCCTACTTAAACGGAATGGGAACCTACATGATAACAAAAGAACTGAACCAGAGAGGTATACCCACCATCCGGGAAAGTGAGAAATGGCAGGACAGCGTGATAAAGGAAATCTTAAAGAACCCGGTGTATGAAGGAAATCGCCTGCAGCAGAGGACTTACACGGAAACACAGTTCCCTTTTATCAGAAGGGTGAACACTGGTCAGAGGAACCAATACCTTATAACGGATGCCCATCCGCCAATCATAACCCATGAGGAGGCAGAGGCAGTAAGAAATGTCATGGAATACCGTGCAAACACACTGCGTATGAATGAAAGAGACTACCAGAAACGGTATCTGTTCTCAGGCATAATCCGATGCGAGGAATGCGGAAGCCATTTCCGCAGACAGAAAATATACATAGGTAAGCCCTATGAGAAAATCATCTGGACATGCCACAAACATGTGGAGGACAAAGAGTCCTGTGCCATGAAAGCCATCAGGGAGGATAGGATACAGCAGGCATTTATGGATATGTGGAACAAGCTGTTCACCAATCAGGGAACCCTGCTGGAACCGCTGCTAAAGGAACTGAGAGAGCTTGTGGCAGACAGGCCGGATACAGAAGAAATCGAACAACTGGATAGAGAAATTCACAACCTAAGTGAGCAGAGTCGAATCCTGAATCAAGTCATGAAGAAAGGATATATGGACTCTGCTCTTTTTATGGAGAGCAACAGCCAGATTATCCAGAAGCTGACAGAATGCAGAAGGAAGAAAATCCTGTTATCCAGAAAGCAGAAGAGGACAAAAGAGATCGTCCGGACGGAACAGCTTATCGGACTGCTTGCGGAACAGAAGAATCCGATTAGAGAATTTGATGAAAACCTCTTCAAGCTGTCTGTAAAAGAGATAAGCGTATCAAAAGAGCATGACATCACCTTCTGCCTCCATAACGGACTGAAACTGACAGAGAAAGGAGCGGATGAAAATGCAGTGGCACATGCCAATAGGCTATAAAGTCATAGATGGGAAAATCACAGTATGCGAGGAAAACAGGAAAATCGTAGAAGAAATATTTGAGGATTATGACAGTGGAATTTCCGCTACAAGGATTGCAAAAGGCTTAAAAGCAAGAGGTATTAAAAATGCACAGGACAGGGTAGCCTGGACCCACGTGTCTATCGGCAGGATATTGGAAAACCACAATTACCTCGGTACAGAATACTATCCGCAGATCATCGAAACGGAGTTGTTTGAAAGGGTACAGAAACGCAGGGAACAGATACGGGCAGATGGTGGCAAAGGCAGCCACAGACCGGGCAGGGATGTGAGAATCCTGTTTGGAGGTGTTATCACCTGTGCAGAGTGTGGGGCAGTATACAGCCATATCCAGCCACATGATAAGAAAAGAGCCAGTGGTATTCCAAAATGGAAATGCAAGAATTATGTGTATCAGAACCGCCTGACCTGCGCCGGGGGATTTATTTCAGACGAGCAGGTAAAGGATGTTTGTGTAAACGCTATCAACAGAATTATGCAGGATAGAAAGCTGATGAATCCTCCCGGACAGGACGGGGAAAGAGTCAGTGCAGAATACAGAAAGCTGGACCGCAGGATAACAGAGGCAAAGGAAGCGCAGCTCCAGAGAACATCTCATGCTGATCTCATGGAACTTTTATATGAAAGAGCAACGGAACGCTACCGGACATTAGAGATAAGGGATACCGATTATAAGACCGAAGAAATGCGGGAAATCCTTGCAGACAGGGAAGAACTGGTGGAGTTCGATGAAGAATTATATCGGAAGCTGATTACTCAGATTGTGGTTTATAAAGATCAGACGGCAGAAGTGATATTTAAAAACGGAAGCCGGATTAAAACAGGATACGCCGACAAATAGGTATCCGGAAAGGAGAGACGTATGGCAGAGACAGCAGTAAAAAAGAAGATTTCCATGATACCTGCCAAAGCACAGTATGACCGGGATGTCAAGCTGACGGAGAAGAAACTGAGGGTAGCGGCATACTGCCGAGTCAGTACGGAACTGGAACAGCAGGAGAGCAGTTACGAGGCACAGGTAGAGTATTACACAGAAAAGATAGAGGAAAATCCTAACTGGAAGAACGCAGGTATTTATGCTGATGATGGAAAGAGTGCAACGAACACCAAAAAGCGAGATGACTTCAATGCCATGATTAAGGATGCACTGGACGGGAAAATCGACATGATCCTTACCAAGTCCGTCAGCCGTTTCGCAAGAAACACGGTAGACGCCCTGATGACGATTCGTAAATTGAAAGAAAAAAACGTGGCAGTAGTTTTTGAGAAAGAGGGGGTTAATACTTTAGACGGCACAGGAGAAATCCTGATTACCATCCTAAGCAGTCTGGCGCAGGAGGAAAGCCGAAACATCAGTGAGAACACCAGATGGGGAGTAGTAAGAAGATTTGAAAAAGGGAAGGTCATCGTAAACCATAATAAATTTATGGGATACACCAAGAATGAGAACGGAGAGCTGGTCATCGTACCAGAGGAGGCGGAGATCGTAAAGCTGGTATTCCGGCTTTATCTGGAAGGGTACAGCACAGCCAAAATCGGCAGTTATCTGGAGGAGCATCAGATTAAAACGGCGACCGGACAGGAGAAGTGGTATGACTCGGTTATCATGAAAATGTTAAAAAACGAGAAATACATGGGAGATGCCCTGCTGCAGAAAACCTACACGGTGGACTTCATGACCAAGAAAAAGGTAATAAACAATGGTATCGTCCCACAGTATTATGTGGAAAATGACCATGAGGCTATCATACCGAAGGAATTATTTTACCGGGTGCAGGAAGAAATCATGCGGCGATCTTCCATGAGTAAAGCGGCAGTAACCAGAAAGAAGAATCAGAAAAGCAAGTATTCCTCCGGTTACGCACTGACCGGAATCCTGCTGTGCGGAAAATGCGGACAGGAATACCGCAGAGTCACATGGGCGAGAAACGGAAGAAAGAAGATTGTCTGGAGATGCTCAAACCGGCTGACCAATGGAGTGAAGAAATGTGGTGACTCTGAGACACTGGAAGAGGAAGCATTAAATAGGGCGGTCATGGAGGCCATTCACCGGATTACCAGAAATGACGGAGATTTTGTAGGTGCCTTCCGACAGAATGTCATACGGGTGATTGGCAACTACGGAATGGAACAGGAGCCGGATGAATATGAGGATAAGATAAAAGCAAAGCAGCAAGAAATGGTGGCTCTGATAGCTGAGAACGCAAAGACAGGTTCCTACACGCAGGAATTTGATGAACGCTACCGGAGCGTCGCAGAGGAAATCGAAATCTTAAAGAAGGAGCAGGCAGAGGCCAGAAAGAAGAAAAGACTGGCAGAAAGTTATGAACAGAGGGTAAAAGACATGGATGCATTCATAAAGGGAAGCACCTGCCAGATACCGGAATTTGACAATGACCTTGTCAGAAGATTGATTTCAAGCATCAAAGTAGTCTCTGCCGAGAAACTGATTATCCAGTTTCAGTCGGGAATCGTCATGGAACAGGAAATCAGATACGACTAAGAAAAAGGCAGGGATGACAACTGAATAAGGAAAGCGTTATTCCTGCCGGTTTGCGGTAAGAATAAAATGCCCGATGGCTCGGGCGTTTTATTGTTGGCGTAAATGACCAGCAGGAAGGAGTACATATGGATTTAGAAAAAAGAGTGGAGTTACAAAATGAAGAAACCAGAAAGGCTTTGCAAATTTTATTGGGCTATGCAAAAAAGACGGCAGGTCCGGACCTAAATAGAAACCGGGATAAAATTGAGCAGTTGAAAAAGTTTTCCATGAACATGGCATGCTTCTTTTGTGTGGAAGGGCATGAAAGAGATTGCGACAGCAGAATCATGGAGAAATATGTTCAACCTTATGACAGAATGCTGAAAGGAGATAAAAATGCTTTATCGAGAGTAGAGTATGACAATATCTCCCAGGACAACATGGAAATGTTTTTATCTGCAATTAACAGATATAAGCAGGAGATGCAGGATGATTATTCTCCGGCTTATGATGAGGATATGGATTTTTGCGACAGTATTGTCCAAGAAGTCATGCACCAATATAGTCAGGAGAGTGATGTCAGCCATCAGATAATTACAGAAAAGAATGCTGCACAGGCACAAGAAAATGGGTTACCGAAAGAGGACATCGCAGATGGAAATGTGGAGGAGAATCAATTGAACGGTCCATCCTTACATGGTATGTAATTCCATAGAGAACAAATATTCTAAAAAGTGTTTACACAGAACAAATGTTCTGGTATAATCAAATCACTCACAGGATGAAGCAGAAATGACAGACAAAGGCAGATTGCTTTTGTCTGTTTATCTCTCTGAAAAATAGCAGGAGGAAAAGTATAAATATGTAGGAAACATGATGCTTGAAAGGAGTGGTGCTATGAGCGGAAGAGTGATATTTCACATTGATGTGAACAGTGCTTTTTTATCATGGGAGGCAGTATACCGAATCAGGCATCTTGGAGGAAGACTTGACCTCAGAACCATTCCATCAGCAGTAGGCGGTGATATTTCAAAGCGCCACGGGATTATTCTTGCGAAATCCATTCCTGCCAAAAAGTACAATATCCAGACCGGAGAGCCGGTTGTGGATGCACTCCGAAAATGTCCCGAACTGGTACTGGTTCCACCTAACTATGAATTATACGAAAAAAGCTCTAACGCTTTTATGGAGATTCTGAGAAAGTATTCTGATATGGTTGAGCAGTACAGCATCGATGAGGCATTCGTTGATATGACGGGGAGTGAGAGCCTTTTCGGAACTCCTGTGATTGCAGCAAATATGATAAAGGATGAGATATATCAGACACTTGGATTTACTGTAAATGTTGGTGTGTCGAGCAATAAGCTTCTGGCAAAGATGGCAAGCGACTTTAAGAAGCCCAATCTCGTACATACGTTATTTCCAGAGGAAATTGAGAAGAAGATGTGGCCTTTAGCGGTCCGAGACCTGTTCTTTGTAGGTAGTGCATCGGAAAAGAAACTGCAATCACTTGGAATCAGGACAATCGGAGAACTGGCGAAAACAGATGTAAATATGTTGAAACCAATCTTAAAAAAGCATGGGGAAGTTATCTGGAATTTTGCAAATGGCAGAGATGTATCAATGGTGGAGCCAATACCAATGGATAACAAAGGCTATGGAAATTCCACAACCGTCTCATTTGATGTGACGGATGAACGGACTGCCAAGATGGTGCTTTTGTCTTTGACAGAAACAGTCGGTAAGAGACTGCGGAAAGATGGTGTACGGATAGAGGTAGTATCCATCAGCATCCGTTTTTATGATTTATCCTATGTTTCGCATCAGACTGTACTTTGCACTGCAACAAATATCACAAAAGAGATTTATGAGACATCATGCAGGCTTTTTGACGAACTGTGGGATGGAACACCAATCCGGCATTTGGGTGTGCATACTGGAAGAGTGGTAAAGGGAGAAACTGGCAGACAGCTTTCGTTGTTCGATGGTACGGACTATGAAAAATTGGAAAAACTGGATCGCGCAGTAGACAGTATCCGTGAAAGGTTTGGTGCAGATGCTATACAGCGAGCATCTTTTGTAAAACAGGAAAGAATCGACCATATGAATGGAGGTATTTCCAGAGAGAAGAGGACTGTGGATTATAGTAATGAGAAGGTGATGTAATGGGTTTCCGATTGGGCGATATAGCAGATAAAACAGAGCATGGTGTCCTGCATGGAATCCAAAGAGAAATAGCCTGCGAGTGCTGGTTTACTAGCAAAGGCAGAAGCATTCCGAAAATCATAAAAGTAATGGATGAAGAAGGAATGCTGCATACCATACGAGAAATACAGTTATTGACATCGGAAGAAAAAAATTATTCCGGCATCCAGACAGTAGAGCATCTATGCAGGATTAATTTTGGAGGCAAGGTGGAAACTGTCAAATTGATATTTACAAAAGAAAACTGTAAGTGGGCACTGGTGGAACTATGAACAATTCAAATGCCTACAATCAATCTTTTGGGTTGAATCTTGTATTATGATGAGATTTTGAGTATACTAAGGCTAGAGAAAATAGAAAAGAAACGAGGTGGTTTGTATGAGTCCGACACAACAGGTAATAAATTACCGCAATGAAATTGATGAAAATCAGAAACAGGTGCGAGAGATGGTAATGGAAAGTTACCATGACATTGCGGCAGGCAAAGGTCGTGACTGCAACGAATTCTTCGATGAACTGGAGAAAAGATATTCTAATGGCAGAGTATAAAGTAATTACCTTACCATTGGCAGAAGAAGACATTGCAGATCAGACGGATTATATCGCATTTGAGTTAAAGTCTCCGGAAACGGCAATGAACATGGTAAGAGGATTTAGAAAGACGATCAACAGCCTTAGTACATTTCCCCAAAGTCATGAACTAGACGAAGATGAAGAACTGGCAAAGTATGGAATCAGAAAGACTTACTATAAGAACTATAAAATTTACTTTCTGATTGATGAACAGGAAAAAGTTGTGTACATACTTAGAGTTTTTCATATGTTGGTTGACAGCAGGGAAAAAGTCTTAAAAATGTTTATGAAATAAAATGAGTTGAATAATGCCTCCAAGTCAAACATGATTTGGGGGCTTTCTTCTGCTCATTTTGATTTCGGAAAATCTATCCGAAAAAGCAAAACTATGGTACAATTGCAAGTAGCGATGAGTGCCATAGCAAAGAGCAGACTTCAAATCAAACCGAAGCCAATCAAAGGCTCGTCTAAGAAATCAATTCTAATCTTTTCTGTGGCAGGTGCATTCGGTGCAGTATGCCGTTTTTACAGGTCTCGAAAGGGACCATTGTGTCATTTTTTGAATCCAAGGCTTAACGTAAAGCCAAGGGTTGTGCATCTAAATTGCACACTCATGGCAT
>JBJELL010000280.1:0-1967 GCA_051879115.1 Lachnospiraceae bacterium | reverse complement strand
GAATTTTGAAGGGATGGAACTTATCCGTCCCCTTTATTTGGTACGGGAAGAGGATATCATTCACTGGATGAATTACAACAAACTGCATTTTATCCAGTGCGCCTGTCGTTTTACGGAAAGCTGTGCTTCCTGCGGAGGAACGGAGAAAGGCTCGAAACGGGCAGAGGTTAAGGAACTGATAAGAGAATTGCGGGAAAAGAATCCCTATATCGAGAAAAATATTTTCCGAAGTGTGGAAAATGTAAATTTGAAGACCATCATTGCCTACAAGCAAGATGGAGTCAAACATCATTTTTTAGAAGAATATGAAAACGGTGCGCATCAGGGAAATGAATCTTAAAGTGGCATGGATGAAAAAGTAAATACTGGAACTTTCAATATAACCATATTTTCTCTATAATCACAGTAACAAGAAAAAACATATAAATCATATAGAAAATATATGAAAATAGGAGAAAATGGAGGTTTTATCAATGGAAGAGAACAGATACGAATTGAACAAAGAGCTGGCACAGATGTTAAAAGGCGGTGTCATCATGGATGTAACCACACCGGAACAGGCAAGAATCGCACAGGAAGCAGGGGCTTGTGCCGTTATGGCATTAGAGCGGATTCCGGCAGACATCCGTGCAGCGGGCGGCGTATCGAGAATGAGTGACCCGAAGATGATTCAGGGAATTCAGGAGGCGGTTACCATACCCGTTATGGCAAAGTGCAGAATCGGACATTTTGCAGAGGCACAGATTTTAGAAGCAATCGAGATTGATTACATTGACGAGAGTGAAGTGCTTTCTCCGGCAGACGATGTCTACCATATTGATAAGACGAAGTTCAAAGTTCCTTTTGTATGCGGAGCAAAGGATTTAGGCGAGGCACTTAGAAGAATCAACGAAGGGGCTTCTATGATTCGTACAAAAGGAGAGCCGGGAACCGGTGATGTGGTACAGGCAGTACGTCATATGAGAAAAATGAATCAGGAGATTGCAAGATTAACTTCTATGCGGGAAGATGAATTGTTTGATGCGGCAAAGGAATTGCGTGTACCTTATGAACTGGTATTGGACGTACATAAAAACGGAAGACTTCCGGTAGTCAACTTTGCAGCAGGTGGTGTTGCCACTCCGGCAGATGCGGCATTGATGATGCAGCTTGGAGCAGAGGGTGTCTTTGTAGGTTCCGGTATTTTCAAATCCGGCAATCCGGCAAAGCGAGCAAGAGCCATCGTTCAGGCTGTAACCAACTATAAAGATGCGAAGCTGTTAGCAGAACTGTCCAAAGACCTTGGCGAAGCAATGGTGGGAATTAACGAACAGGAGATAGAGCTTCTCATGGCAGAGAGGGGAAAATAAGATGAAAATCGGAGTACTCGCCTTGCAGGGAGCTTTTATCGAACATGAGAAAATGTTAGAAGGTCTTGGGGCGGAATGTTTTGAGATACGACAGAAAAAAGATTTATTACAGGACTTTGACGGACTGGTGTTGCCGGGAGGAGAAAGCACCGTAATCGGAAAGCTGATGCGGGAGTTAGACATCTTAGAGCCAGTCCGGGAGAAAATCCAAAACGGACTCCCGGTGCTTGGCACCTGTGCAGGACTTATCCTGTTAGCAGAAAAGATTTCCAATGATGAAAACGTCTATCTTGGAACTCTTCCGGTAAGAGTAAAGCGGAATGCCTATGGAAGACAGTTAGGCAGCTTTTTTACAGAAGAGGAGATGAAAGACATTGGAAAGGTGCCAATGACTTTTATACGTGCTCCCTATGTAGAGAGTGTCACGGAAGGTGTTGAGATTTTAGCAGAGGTGAAAGAGAAGATTGTAGGCGTCCGTTATGAAAATCAGATTGGAATTGCCTTTCATCCTGAGGTAACAAAAGATGACAGAATCCATAAATATTTTCTAGAACTGTGTTCTGTTTCAGATTCGACATGATTTTCGTAAGAAGTCCGTCTAAAGAAGACAGCGTACCA
>JBJELL010000279.1:0-1968 GCA_051879115.1 Lachnospiraceae bacterium | reverse complement strand
AGCGACTGTCAGGATACCGGTTATATCGGTCAGGAACGCTGCCATTGTTTTAAACAGGCTGCCATAGACTTAGTCTATACCCAGTCTAATTTGAAATCTATTTTAGAAAAAGAGAATTTTTCTACGTTTTCTTTTTCATACTATTCTAAGGAACAGACAAACCCTGCGACGAATCTCTCCGCTTTAGAGACAGCAGAGATAGCCGTTGCAGAATGTAAACGTTTTATTGCAGATTTTGACAAGGAATTCTCCAATCTGTTTTTATATGGAGATACCGGTGTCGGTAAAACCTTCCTTTCTAACTGTGTGGCAAAGGAGTTATTAGACAACGGACATTCCGTAATCTATTTTACCTCTTTTGAACTCTTTCATATTTTCGAGAAAAATGTCTTTGAACGGGACCGGGATATGAAAGAATCCTATCAGAATATTTTCGACTGTGATTTACTAATCATTGACGACTTAGGAACAGAGCTGTCGAATTCCTTTACAGTTTCCCAGTTGTTTCTATGTCTGAACGAACGTATTCTGCGTAAAAAGTCAACCATAATATCCACAAACCTCGGCTTAAATCAGTTAGCAGATATCTATTCGGAACGTACTTTTTCGAGAATTTCTTCTAATTACACAATGATTAAGCTGTTCGGAGATGACATACGCATTAAAAAGAAATTGCAATAAGGCTTTTTCTCTGCTATAATCTTCTGTGGCTATTTGGAAATTTTATCTATATAAACAATCGAACAATCAATGGAGGAACTCAATCATGGCAAATGATGAAAGAAATTTGGAAACCATCCCTGCCGGTTCTCTTGGTCTTATAGCACTTGATAGCTGTAAGGAGCTTGGAGAAAAGGTAGATCAGTATCTCGTAAAATGGAGAGAAACCCGTCATAATGCACACAAGGACAACCTTGCATTTATTGGTTATCAGCGTGATTCTTATCTTGTGGAGGCGAAGACTCCAAGATTTGGTTCCGGAGAAGCAAAGGGCGTCATCACACAGTCTGTACGAGGCTACGACCTTTTCATTATGGTCGATGTTACAAACTACAGCATGACCTATTCTCTCTGCGGACATACAAATCATATGTCTCCGGACGACCACTATCAGGATGTGAAACGTATCATTGCTGCAGTAGGTGGAAAGGCAAGACGAATTACCGTTATCATGCCATTCTTATATGAAAGCCGCCAGCATAAGAGAAGTTCAAGAGAGTCTCTTGACTGCGCTATTGCATTACAGGAACTGACTTCTATGGGAGTTGACAATATCATCACTTTCGATGCCCATGACCCACGGGTTCAGAACTCCATTCCTCTAAAGGGATTTGAAACGGTACAGCCGGCTTATCAGTTTATCAAAGGTATCTGTAAACATGTAAAAGACTTGAAAATCGATTCCGATCATATGATGGTTATCAGCCCGGATGAAGGCGGTACAAACCGTGCCGTATATCTTGCTAACGTTCTTGGTCTGGACATGGGTATGTTCTATAAACGCCGCGATTACAGCAAGATTGTAGATGGACGCAACCCGATTGTTGCACATGAATTCTTAGGTTCCTCCGTAGAGGGAAAAGATGTCATTATTATCGACGATATGATTTCTTCCGGAGAGAGTATGATTGACGTTGCAACTGAATTAAAGAAAAGAAAAGCAAACCGTATCTTTACGGTAGCAACTTTTGGTCTGTTTACCAATGGTTTAGAGAAGTTTGATAAGGCTGTAGAAGACGGTATTATCTACCGTGTCGTATCTACTAATTTAACTTACCAGACACCGGAACTTTTATCCAGACCGTATTTTATCAACTGCGATATGAGCAAGTATATTGCATATCTGATTGATACCTTAAATCATGATACAACCATCAGTGATTTATTAGACCCATCTGATAGAATTCACAATCTGCTCAAAAAGTACAGAGCCGGAGAATATTAGAATTTCCCATAGAAAAAAGAGTT
>JBJELL010000278.1:3248-8155 GCA_051879115.1 Lachnospiraceae bacterium | reverse complement strand
ATCAACGATGAGACAAAGGAAGTAAAACTCTGTTCTGTATACCGTGATACTTATTTAGACAGAGGAGAGGGTTCCTATGGTAAGGCAAACGCAGCCTATGCAAAAGGCGGGCCGGAACAGGCAATCTCCATGTTGAATAAAAATCTGGATTTGGGTATCAAAAAATATGTAACCGTAGATTTCAAAGCAGTAACAGAATGTGTGGATGCCTTAGGAGGAGTAGAACTCGATATCACCGAAGAAGAACTGCAATGGATTAACAGTTATATTGAAACAACAGCAGATGTTACCGGAAAGAAAGCAAACTTTATTTCCAGTCCGGGAAAACAGTTGTGTGATGGTACACAGGCGACTGCTTATGCAAGAATCCGATACACCACCGGAGATGATTACAAACGTGCAGAGCGTCAGAGAATTGTAATTGAGCAGATGTTTGCAAAGGCAAAAACCTCAAATATCTCATCTATCAACAAAGTAGTGAATTCCATGTTTGATGAGATATCAACGAACCTGACTAAAAAAGAAATTCTTGCTTTGGCGTCTTTTGCCTTTGAATACAAGATGGCAGAGACTACAGGTTTCCCATTTGAGAAAAATGGAAAGACAGTCGGAAGCAAAGGAAGTTGTGTAATACCGTGTGATTTAGAGTCCAACGTAAAACAATTGCACGAGTACTTATATAATGATACAGAATATACACTTTCTGCAACAGTGGAAGAGATTACCAACAAGATTATCAATGATACCGGTTTACATCAGGGTGACGGATATTAAAAAAGAACACGAAGACGTGATAGGAATATGCATAGCCATATTCCTATCCTTATAATATAGAAAGAATACAATAGTAGAGCAAATAGAAACGCAGAGAATGGGAGAGAAATATGTGTGGAATAGTAGGTTATATTGGAGAGAGTCAGGCAGCACCAATCTTATTAGAGGGACTGTCAAAGCTTGAATATCGAGGATATGATTCTGCCGGAATGGCAGTCTTCGATGGAAATGAGATTCATGTAAAAAAAGCCACTGGAAGATTAAAAGTTTTAAGTGAACTGACCCATGATGGAACCTTACTTCCGGGAATGGTTGGTATCGGGCATACACGCTGGGCAACCCACGGGGAGCCTTCCGATATGAATGCACATCCGCATTGCAATAAAGATAAAAGTATTGCTGTTGTTCACAATGGAATTATTGAAAACTATTTAAAACTCCGCAAAAAATTAGAAGATAAGGGATATGAGTTTGCTTCACAGACAGATACGGAAGTACTTGCCCATCTTTTAGATTACTATTATAAAGGAGAGCCGTTAGAGGCAATTACAAAAGTGATGCACAGAGTGGAGGGTTCCTATGCCCTTGGTATCATCTTTGTAGATCATCCGGATGTTGTATATGCAGTCCGAAAAGACAGTCCCCTGATTGTAGGTAAGGGTTCAGACGGAAATCTGATTGCCTCTGATGTACCGGCAGTTTTGAAATACACCAGAGATGTTTTCTTTATTCAGAATGAGGAGATTGCCTGTCTTTCAAAAGACAGCATTGAATTTTTCAATGTAGACGGAGAACCGATTGAAAAGGAAAGCAAGATCATTGAATGGGATGTCAATGCGGCAGAAAAAGGCGGATATGAACATTTCATGTTAAAAGAAATGTATGAGCAGCCAAAGACCGTACGTGATACTTTAAATCCAAGAATTAAGAATAATGAAGTAGTTATCGAAGAACTTGGAATGACAGATGAAGAAATCAAAGAGATTAACCGCATTCATATTGTAGCTTGTGGTTCTGCATATCATACCGGAGTTACCGCAAAATATATATTTGAAGGAATGGCAAGAATACCGGTAGCAGTAGACCTTGCTTCTGAATTCCGCTATCGCAATCCAATTTTAGATGAAAAAGATTTAGTTATCATCATCAGCCAGTCGGGAGAGACAGCCGATTCTCTTGCAGCTTTAAGAGAGGCAAAAGAAAAAGGCATAAAAACCCTTGGTATTGTAAACGTAGTGGGAAGTTCCATAGCAAGAGAAGCCGATAAGGTTATGTATACCTGGGCAGGGCCGGAGATTTCCGTAGCAACGACGAAAGCATATAGTGCACAGTTAGTAGCCCAGTATCTGCTGGCAATCAAGTTTGCAATGGTTCGTGGAAAGATAAGCAGTCAGGAAGCAGAAGAACTTTTAGTAGATTTACGCAGATTACCGGATCAGATAGAATTGCTCTTATCAAATAAAGAAAGAATTCAGAAATTTGCAAATCGTTATATTGCAGCAAAAGATGTATTTTTTATAGGAAGAGGAATTGACTATGCCATTTCTATGGAAGGTTCCTTGAAATTAAAAGAAATCTCCTATGTTCACTCAGAGGCGTATGCAGCAGGAGAGTTGAAACATGGAACCATTTCCCTGATAGAAGATGGAACCTTAGTAGTGGCAGTGGCAACTCAGGAAGACCTCTATAAAAAGACCGTAAGTAACATGGTAGAGGTAAAGACAAGAGGAGCTTTTGTAATGGCAGTTACCAACGAGGGCAATACAGACATTGAAAAAGCGGCAGATTATGTAGTCTATATACCGCAGACGAACAAATACTTTACCAATTCCCTTGCCATTATTCCATTACAGTTATTCGGCTACTATGTATCGGTAGGAAAAGGCTGTGACGTGGATAAGCCTAGAAACCTTGCAAAATCTGTAACCGTAGAATAGAGAAAATCACAAACTCTTGCCCTTTTCGTCACATCTTGAACACAAAAAGAAGATAGAATTTCTAATATAGAGTTAGAACAGTAATCATAGATGATAGAAGGGAGCAAATGATATGGATAACCAGAATAATAGAAATGAAAAAGATTCTTATTATTCTTACAGTTATGTAAGAGACGGAGGAAATGAAAACACCACATGGCGGGCTGATGAGAACACCACCTATAACTATAATCAGGCAGGAAGCAGCCATACACAATATGAAGCACCGAAGAAAAAACGACGCTGGTTTAAAAAGAACAGCAGTAACGGCAATAGAAACGGCACATCGGGAGACTTCAAGCAAAAAATGATAAGGTGCGTGGCACTTGCCGTAGTCTTTGGACTGGTTGCAGGAGGTGTATTTGTAGGAACCGGTTACGCGGGAATGAAAGCCTTGGGAACGGATTCTACAAACGGAACAGATAACTCTAAGACAGTGAATACTACAAAGGTTGCGGAAACCAGTGCGAAAAGTATCGAAGTAACTGCCACGGATATATCGGGAATTGTAGATGAGGTCATGCCGTCTATCGTGGCAATTACCAACATGTCAGAGGTACAATATCGTGACTTCTTTGGACAGGTAAGAAATTACGAAGACGAGAGTGCCGGTTCCGGTATTATCATAGGTCAGGACAAAAAGAATCTTTATATTGTAACTAATAACCATGTAGTATCAGGAGCCACAACCTTGACAGTGGGCTTTTATGATGAACAGGCAGTGACAGCGGAAGTAAAAGGTACGGATTCATCCAGTGACTTAGCTGTCGTTGTAGTAAAACTTTCCGATATTCCGGATGAAACGATGAATGTCATCAAAGTTGCCACGATTGGAGATTCTTCCACAGTCAAAGTAGGAGAGAGTGCAATAGCCATCGGAAATGCACTCGGTTACGGACAATCCGTTACAACAGGAGTGATCAGTGCCCTTGACCGTGAGGTGGTATTAGAAGATGAGTCAACAGGAACGGCAATTACCAGCAATCTGATTCAGACGGATGCGGCAATTAATCCGGGAAACAGTGGCGGTGCTCTGCTGAATCTCAAAGGAGAAGTAATCGGGATTAATTCTGCAAAATATTCGGATACTGCGGTAGAAGGAATGGGCTATGCCATTCCGATGTCCAAAGCAGAGCCGATTATTAACAGCTTGATTAATAATGAAGAAGTAGAGGAAGAGGATACCGGATATCTTGGAATCGCAGGAGCCGACATACCGGAAGATGTGGCAAATACTTACGATATGCCAAAAGGTGTCTATGTAACTCAGGTCATAGAAGATTCAGCAGCAGAAGAAGCCGGCATTAAAAAGGGTGATATTCTCACAAAATTTGATGGAAGAGAAGTTACCTCTATGCAGGGAATGCAGGAGATATTGAAGTATTACAAAGCAGGAACAAAAGTAAAAGTAACAATACAAAAATCAGATAACGGTGAATATAAGGAAAAAGAAATAACCGTAAAACTGGGAAAGAGACCACAGGAATAGAGAACTCATTTCATGGGGATGTCATAAATTTGACATCCCCATTGTTCTTACTCAAAAAGTATGCTAAGATAAAACATATTTCTTAGAAAAATAAGGGAGGGAATACCCATGAAGAAAAAAAGAATCGTGATAGCTTTAGGACATGATGCCTTAGGAACTACATTACCGGAACAGCAAAAAGCGGCAAAGCAGACAGCAAAAGCCATTGCCGATTTCGTAAAAGAGGATTATCAGATTATCATTTCACACAGCAACGGTCCCCAGGTAGGAATGATTCATACAGCAATGGCAGAGTTCTGCCGTATCTACCCGGAATACACAGCGACACCAATGTCCGTCTGCTCAGCCATGAGTCAGGGTTACATCGGATACGATTTGCAGAATGCAATCCGCACAGAACTGTTAAATCGCGGAATCTATAAGCCGGTATCTACAGTACTTACTCAGGTAGCAGTAGACCCATATGATGATGCGTTTTACCATCCAACCAAGATTATCGGAAGAGTTATGACAAAAGAAGAGGCAGAAGCAGAAGAGAAGAAGGGAAACCATGTAACAGAGGTAGAAGACGGATACCGACGTATCGTAGCGGCACCAAAACCGGTGGATATCATAGAGATAGATACGATTAAAGCTCTTGCAGATGCAGACCAGGTAGTTATTGCCTG
>JBJELL010000278.1:0-3148 GCA_051879115.1 Lachnospiraceae bacterium | reverse complement strand
ATGAAACCGAAGATTGAAGCTGCCTTAGAGTTCATTGGCAATTCTGCGGTAAAATCGGTACTGATTACAAAATTAGGTAATGGTTCAAACCTGAAAAACGGTACTGTAATAGAAAAATAGAAGAATTTAGGACAGAATATAGGAAGTGTCGTAGAAATGATTAACATAAGTTGGAAGAAAAAATGTTGATGAAATATAAAATTTCCAATATTTAGTCAAAGTACACAAAAATGGAAACTCTAAATTATACAGATAGACTAAAAAAGTTAGATAATAAATTAACAATGTCACTTTTTGTACAAATCGACAAAAATGCAGAGAAATCGACTTCAAATATTTAGGGAAAGTGTTATAATAATATCCGGAGTTCATAAATAATTAATTATTTTGTGATGCGTAGGGAACATTACAGAATGCGACAGGGGGAATGGAAATATGTGTTGTAACACGAAAGAAAAAATTGCAGCCGCAGTAAAAAGTCTCATGCGTCAGAAATCTATTCGCAAGATTACCGTTCAGGATATCATGGATGAGACCGGAATGAAACGTCAGAGTTTTTATTACCATTTTCAGGATATCTACAATGTAATAGAGTGGATTTGCAGTAGGGAACTGATTTACAAAATAGATGTAGAACAGGAGACCAGCTTTGAAGAATGGCTTCGGGACTTAATGGAGACGATTGAAGCAGACCGATGCTTTTACAAGAAGGTTGCCAGTGAAATCGAATGGCGGCAGATGGCAGAGAAAGCAAAAGGACCGATATCAGAACAGGTAGAACGGTTCTTAAGAAATTCCCAGGAAGTACAAAAAAGTTCTGTAGAAGAAAAAGATTTTCTTGTGGACTTTTTCTCAACATCCATTATTTATTATCTGTTAGATTTTATTACAGATAGTAAGAACATGACAGAAGAAGAACGAAGCAGACAGATTGCAGTGGCCGTACAGACGTTAAGTAAATTCAATCTTAATGAAGGAATGGCTATTGCTCAGGCGTAAACAGAGTGCTGTTGTCAAAGGATTCAAAAAAAGTCCAGACAACAGCCTTTTTTATAATTTAAATACAATAAAAATTTAGGCATGTTTTGATTCTTATATGCATAATATATAATAATCCAAAAAGAAATTAAAAGATTTTATACAAATTTACATGTTTGTATAATTACTTTTTGTTTGGAGTGTGATATTATAAATACAACAAAAAAAGGAGGAGGGCTTTTTTAATGGCTAAATATGTTATGGCACTTGATGCCGGAACAACAAGTAACAGATGTATCTTATTCAATGAGAAGGGCGAAATGTGCTCAGTAGCTCAGAAAGAGTTTACACAGTACTTCCCAAAACCAGGCTGGGTAGAGCATGATGCAGATGAAATCTGGGCAACACAGTATGAGGTTGCTAAACAGGCAATGGAGAACATCGGCGCAACAGCAGCTGATATTGCTTCTATCGGTATCACAAACCAGCGTGAAACAACAATCGTATGGGACAAAGCTACTGGCGAACCAGTATACCATGCAATCGTATGGCAGTGTAGAAGAACAGCTGAGTACTGCGATTCTTTGAAAGACAAAGGATTAGTTGATAAGATCAGAGAAAAAACAGGTCTTGAGATTGACGCTTACTTCTCAGGCTCAAAGATCAGATGGATCTTAGAGAACGTTCCGGGTGCTAGACAGAGAGCTGAAGCTGGCGAATTATTATTCGGTACAGTTGAAACATGGTTAATCTGGAAATTAACCAAAGGAAAAGTTCATGTAACAGATTACTCAAATGCTTCTCGTACAATGTTATTCAACATTAACACATTACAGTGGGATGAGGAACTCTTAGCAGAATTAAATATTCCAAAGAGCATGCTTCCTGAACCAAAACCATCAAGCTGTGTATACGGCGAAGCTGATCCAAGCTTATTTGGCGGTCCTATCCCGATTGGTGGAGCAGCTGGTGACCAGCAGGCAGCTTTATTCGGACAGACATGTTACAAACCAGGTGAAGCTAAGAATACATACGGAACAGGATGTTTCTTACTTATGAACGTTGGTGAAAAACCAATCTTCTCTAAGAACGGCTTAGTAACAACAATCGCTTGGGGAATCGACGGAAAAGTTGAATACGCATTAGAAGGTTCTGTATTCGTTGCAGGTGCTTCTATCCAGTGGTTACGTGACCAGTTAAAAGTTGTTGACTCTGCTCCAGATTCAGAGTACATGGCAACAAGAGTAAAAGATACCAACGGATGCTACGTTGTACCTGCATTCACAGGTTTAGGAGCTCCATATTGGGATCAGTATGCTAGAGGTGTTATCGTTGGTTTAACACGTGGATGTAACAAGAACCACATCATCCGTGCAACAGTTGAATCTTTAGCATATCAGACAAACGATGTATTACAGGCTATGAAAGCTGATTCAGGAATCGACTTAGCAGCATTAAACGTAGACGGTGGTGCTAGTGCTAATAACTTCTTAATGCAGACACAGTCCGATATCAGTGGTATCCCTGTAAATCGTCCAGCATGTGTTGAAACAACAGCTATGGGTGCTGCTTACTTAGCAGGTATTGCTGTTGGATACTGGAAAGACAAGAACGATGTTATTGCTAATACATCTCTTGATCGTACATTTACCCCAGCAATCAGCGCTGAAGAGCGTGAAGCAAGAGTAAAAGGCTGGAAGAAAGCAGTTAAATGCTCCTTCGGCTGGGCAAAAGAAGACTAATCAAAAAATAGGGTAAAGAGGAGGAAACATTTATGTTACCATATATAGCAGAATTTGTAGGAACTATGATGTTAATTTTATTAGGTGATGGTGTTTGTGCCAACGTAAGCCTTAGTAAATCAGGAATGAAAGGCGGCGGAACTGTTCATATCGCACTTGGATGGGCAGCAGCAGTTATGATTCCAGCATTCATCTTCGGTGCAGCTTCAGGTGCATCATTCAACCCAGCTTTAACAATCGCTTTAGCAGCTGATGGAAGCTTTGAATGGGCAAAGGTACCAGGATATATAATAGCACAGTTCGCTGGTGCTTTCGTAGGAGCTTGGCTTGTATGGCTGTTATTCAAGAAACAGTTCGATGCAGAAGAAGATGCAGGAACAATCCTTGGAGTATTCTCCACAGGTCCTTCTATCCCAAATACAGGATGG
>JBJELL010000277.1:0-8169 GCA_051879115.1 Lachnospiraceae bacterium | reverse complement strand
ACAAAAATTCGGAAAAGGTGCTTATATTACCAAGGCAACGACACAGCTTATGAGAGACTTAGGTTCTATCCAGTCTCCACAAAATGCATTTTTATTAAATGTAGGACTTGAGACGCTTCATTTAAGAGTGCCAAGACATTGTGAGAATGCATTAAAGGTAGCACAGTATTTAGAGAAGAATGAAAGAGTGGCATGGGTCAACTATGCAGGACTTCCATCCAATAAATACTATGAACTGGCACAGAAATACATGCCGAATGGCACCTGTGGAGTAATCTCTTTTGGATTAAAAGGTGGAAGAGATGAAGCAAAGGCATTTATGGATCATTTAGAGCTTGCAGCTATCGTAACCCACGTTGCAGATGCAAGAACCTGCGTGCTTCATCCGGCAAGCCATACACACAGACAGCTTTCTGAGGAAGAATTGATAGAAGCAGGCGTACAGCCGGATTTGATTCGTTTTTCCGTAGGAATTGAAAATGCAGATGATATCATTGCCGATTTAGAACAGGCATTGGCAAAAATATAATATAAATACAATACATGGAGGGTAATCTATGAGAAAGGTTCTTTTTGCAGCATCAGAATGTGTTCCATTTGTTAAGACCGGAGGTTTGGCAGACGTATGCGGAGCATTACCAAAAGAGTTCGATAAATCGGAATGGGATATCAGGGTAGTATTACCGAATTACAGTTGCATTCCTGAATCTTACAGAAACAATTTTAAGTATGTAACTCATTTTTACATGGGGGTAGGTCCTTATATTCAGAACAAATATGTAGGTGTCTTACAGTATGAGTTAGATGGTATTACCTATTACTTTATTGATAATCAGGAATATTTTGACAGCTTCCTTCCTTACGGAAATGTCCGCTATGATATTGAGAAATTCTGCTTCTTTGATAAAGCAGTCTTATCGATGCTTCCTCTTGTGGATTTCCATCCGGATATTATTCACTGCCATGACTGGCAGACAGGACTGATTCCGGTTTATCTGAAAAATGAATTCCAGGGAGATATGTTCTTCTGGGGAATCAAGTCCATTATGACTATCCATAACCTGAAGTTTCAGGGAGTATGGGATGTCAAGACCATGAAGGGACTCAGCGGACTGGATGCATCCTTATTCACACCGGATAAGCTGGAATTCCAGAAAGATGCAAATATGTTAAAGGGTGGTCTGGTCTATGCCGACTACATCACCACTGTAAGCGATACTTATGCAAACGAGATTCAGACTCCTTACTATGGAGAAGGTTTGGATGGACTCTTAGGAGCAAGACATTTCGATATGCAGGGAATCGTAAACGGAATTGATTATGAAGTTTACAATCCAAAAACCGATGCTAAAATCTATGCAAATTATGACAAGAGTGATTTCAGAACGAAGAAGTGGAAGAACAAAGTGAAACTGCAGGAGGATTTAGGTCTTGCTGTAGATAAGAAGAAATACATGATTGGTCTCATTTCCAGACTGACTGACCAAAAAGGTGTGGATTTGATTAATTATACGATTGAACGGATTGTAGATGAGCATACCCAGTTGGTTATAATAGGAACCGGAGAGGCGGATTACGAGAATATGTTCCGTCATTTTGCATGGAAGTACGGAGATAAGATTTCAGCAAATATCTGTTATTCCGATGAGCTGGCACATAAGCTGTATGCTGCGGCGGATGCTTTCCTGATGCCGTCTCGCTTTGAGCCTTGCGGACTGACACAGTTGATTTCCTACCGTTATGGAACGGTTCCGATTGTCCGTGAGACCGGAGGATTGAAAGATACGGTACAGCCGTTTAACGAGTATGAGAATACCGGAGAAGGCTTCTCTTTTACGAATTACAATGGAGAAGAGATGCTCAATACGATTAACTATTCAAAATATGTCTACTTTGAGAAAAAGAGACAGTGGAATCAGATGGTGGATCGTGGCATGGGAATGGATTTCTCATGGAAGAAGTCCACGGAAAAATATATGGGACTCTACCGTTATCTGATAGGCGAATAACATATATTCTATTGCTAATTTACAACTTTATAAATAATATGTAAAAAACTACATAGAATAAGAGAAATAGAGAGTGAAATACGCTCTCTATTTTTATGTTTAAACGTATTGAAGGAGGAAAAATTATGGGAGAGGACAGAAATAGCAATGATGACGGACAGCGCCTTTTGGATAAAAATGAGAAGAATCACAGAATACATCTGCTTTCGATTATTGGAGAAGTAGAAGGACATGAAACTTTATCAGCAAATACGAAGACGACAAAATATGAGCATGTACTTCCAAAGTTAGCAGAGATAGAGGATTCTAAGGAAGTGGACGGACTTTTGTTGTTGTTAAATACTGTTGGCGGAGATGTGGAGTCAGGACTTGCCATTGCGGAGATGGTGGCTTCTTTGAGTATTCCAACGGTATCCTTAGTCTTAGGAGGAAGTCATTCCATCGGAGTACCCTTAGCAGTCTCGGCGGATTATTCCTTTATCGTACCAACGGGAACGATGGTCATTCATCCGGTGCGTCTTAGCGGTACGGTCATCGGTGCACCTCAGACTTATGAATATTTCAAGCAGATGCAGGACCGCATTATCGGATTTATCTGTGAGCACTGTTTTGCAAAACCGGATCAGATAGAAAAACTGATGATGAATACCTTTATGATGTCAAAGGATTTAGGAACCATTCTAGTAGGAAAAGAAGCAGTAGAAGAGGGGATTATCAATGAAGTCGGTGGCATGAAAGAAGCTCTAGAAAAACTGCATCAGATGATTGACGAAGGCATTAAATAGCAGAATATGTAAACTGAAAACTGGAACAGAATCTTTTGATGACAATGGTGATGAAATATGGTATCATAACTACGTATGAAGAAAATTAGGAGGACACTATGTCACTATTAGAAGCAATTATTATGGGACTTATCCAGGGGATAACGGAATTTCTACCGGTAAGCAGTAGTGGTCACCTTGCCATTTTTAAGATTTTGTTTCATGTTGAAACAGATACCGGGCTGTTATTTGATGTAATTCTGCATCTGGGTACGTTGATTGCAATTTTTGCAGTATACTATAAAGATATTATTCGGATGGTTGTGGAGGGAGTCTGTATCATAAGGGATGTATTTATCAATATCGTGCGTTTTTTCCGAAACATCTGTCTGCATGAAAAAAACGAGTATATCAGGATTGTTACCAATGGATATCGGAAATTCGTAGTTTTAGTGATTGTATCTACGATTCCTACCGGAATCATCGGTATCGTAGCATCCGATTTTGTGACGATGGCATCGGAGATTTTGCTGATACCGGGAATCTGTCTGATTCTCACTAGTATTCTGCTCTTTATTTCAGATCGTATTTCGGGTGGGAATAAGGGACCAAAGAATATTACATATACGAATGGTTTTATCATTGGAATCTGTCAGGGAATTGCAACACTTCCGGGACTTTCCCGTTCAGGAACTACGATTGCAGCCTGTTTAATCAGTGGATTTGACAGAAGATTTGCGGTAAAATATTCTTTTATCATGTCCATTCCGGCAATCTTAGGTGCGGCAATTTTGGAGATAAAGGATATTAATATGGCAGGAATCAGCGGTGCTGAGGTCGGATATTATTTTGTTGGTATGGTGGTAGCGGCAGTAGTGGGTTACATCTGCATTAAAACCATGCTGGTTATTGTCAGAAATAAGAAATTTACGATTTTCTCGATTTACTGCTTCCTTGTGGGAGTATTGTCAATCGGAGGATATTTTTATATGTTATAAGAGCTGGAGGGAATTATGGCATCAGCTTCAAAAAAGAAAAAATCAAATACTACTTCTCAAAAAGAAGAAATCATTCTTTGGATTATATTGGCATTTTCCATTATTCTGTTTCTCAGTAATTTTGGAATTGGCGGAATTGTAGGAAATAAATTAAGTTCCGTGTTTTTTGGAATATTTGGTTTAACAGCCTATGTTTTTCCAATCTGTTTCGTATTAATCGCCGCCTTTTTTATCTCGAACAAAGAAAATAAGATTGCGTGGATTAAGGTGGTAGCAGCTATTTTGTTTTTAATGCTGCTGTGTCTGTTTATAGAACTTACTGTAGACGAAGGTTCTAAGGCATCTGCAAAAGAGGCATTTACATATGGAATGAAGGAAAAGAGCGGAGGCGGCTTTTTCGGCGGTCTTTTGGCATCTATTGTCTATCCTGCATTCGGATTGATTGGTGCCTATGTTATCGATGTCATCGGACTGATTATAACCCTTGTTCTGATTACGGAAAAATCCGCTTTCCGCGGTATGCAAAGAGGCGGACAGAAGGTTTACCACGCGGCGAGGGAAGAAAATGAGCGAATCAGAGTCCAAAGAGAACAACGTCAGGAACAAAGACAGTTAAAACGAGCAGATAAAAAAGCCGTGGGAGTGGCAATGGACACTTCCATAAAACCTGTATCAGAGGGCAGAAAAGAATTAAAAGCCACAACGCCAAAAAGGACAAAGAAATCCGCAGAATCCAAACCGGCAGATGAAATGAATGAAATCAATATTGATGAAATCTTACAGACACCTCCGGTTGGCGAAAAAGAGCATGTGATTCTCCGGGCAGAAGAACCCCCTGTGATACCGATGAGCGGCATGATAGAGCCGGTAGTTTCAGAGCCGGTCATGCCAGAACCGGCAGCCTTGGAAACAGAGGAAATGCCGGAAATGGTAAGAGAAGAACCAAGACCAAGACGTGTATCTAGACCAAAGCAGTCTGAAGCAGAGATAGAACAGGATGTTACCGGAATTGAAAATGAGATTCAAAAAAATGAGACATCTGCCGATAACTATGTCTTTCCTCCGATTACGTTATTGAAAAAAGGTTCTAGTAAGACAATGGGTGATACCAAATCCCATCTACAGGAGACAGCGAATAAATTACAGCAGACATTGAAAAATTTCGGTGTAAATGTGACAATTACCAATGTAAGCTGTGGACCAAGTGTTACCCGCTATGAATTACAGCCGGAAATGGGAGTAAAGGTCAGCAAGATTGTAAACCTTGCCGATGATATTAAGCTGAATTTAGCTGCAGCAGACATCCGAATCGAAGCACCGATTCCGGGAAAGGCAGCCATTGGAATTGAGGTTCCAAACAAAGAGAATGTAACGGTGGCATTCCGGGAGTTGATTGAATCCGAAGAATTCCAAAAACACCCTTCTAAAATTGCTTTTGCCGCCGGAAAAGACATTGCAGGACAGGTCATCGTAGCCGATATTGCAAAGATGCCTCACCTTTTAATTGCAGGAGCAACAGGCTCCGGTAAATCGGTATGTATCAATACGATTATTATGAGTATTTTATACAGAGCAAATCCGGAAGATGTCAAATTGATTATGATTGACCCAAAAGTTGTGGAGTTAAGCGTCTATAACGGAATTCCGCATCTGTTTATTCCGGTTGTAACAGATCCGAAGAAAGCCTCCGGTGCACTGCACTGGGCAGTTTCGGAAATGACAGAGCGTTATCAGAAGTTCGCAGAATACAACGTAAGGGATTTAAAAGGTTATAATCAGAAGGTTGAGGCAATCAAAGATATTGATGATGAGAACAAGCCAAAGAAAATGCCGCAGATTGTCATTATTGTGGACGAGCTTGCAGACCTTATGATGGTTGCACCAGGCGAAGTGGAGGATGCCATCTGCCGTTTGGCACAGCTTGCAAGGGCGGCTGGAATTCATCTGATTATCGCAACCCAGAGACCATCGGTTAACGTTATTACCGGATTGATTAAAGCAAATATGCCGTCCCGTGTGGCTTTTGCCGTAACATCAGGAGTGGATTCGAGAACAATTTTAGACATGAATGGAGCAGAAAAGCTCTTAGGAAAAGGAGATATGCTCTTTTATCCGCAAGGGTATACAAAACCGCTCCGTGTGCAGGGAGCCTTTGTATCTGATAAAGAGGTACAGGATGTTGTGAACTTCTTAACACAGCAGAATGGAGAGACTTCCTATGATACAGAGTTAGAAGAAAAGATACAGGCCGCAGCACCTTCTGCCGGAGGTGGAGCAGGTGTTTCGGATGCAAATGAAAGAGATGCTTATTTTGCAGATGCCGCAAGGCTTTTGATTGATAAGGATAAAGGTTCCATAGGAATGTTGCAGCGTTATTTTAAGATAGGATTTAACCGGGCGGCACGTATTATGGACCAGTTAGAGGAAGCCGGAATTGTAGGACCGGAAGAGGGGACAAAACCAAGAAAGGTCATTATGGGACCGGAGGAGTTTGAGCAGTATCAGGAAGAATACCTGTAAAGGTATCAAATATAGTAACTAATACACGGTAGAAAGATACCAGGGATTTAAAGATGATGGAGGACAATATGAAAAGTGACATTCAAATCGCACAGGAAGCTGTTATGGAGCCAATTACAGAGGTGGCAAAGAGACTGGATATTAGAGAGGATGAATTAGAATTATACGGAAAATATAAGGCAAAATTCTCCGATGAATTATTAGAGAGGGTAAAAGACAAACCGGATGGAAAGCTGGTCTTAGTGACAGCTATCAACCCAACTCCGGCAGGAGAGGGAAAGACGACCACCAGTGTAGGACTTGGACAGGCATTTGGAAAACTTGGCAAAAAAGCGGTAATTGCATTGAGAGAACCGTCCTTAGGACCTTGCTTTGGAATCAAAGGAGGTGCAGCAGGCGGCGGCTACGCCCAGGTTGTACCAATGGAAGATTTGAACTTACATTTTACCGGAGATTTCCATGCCATTACTTCAGCAAACAATCTTTTAGCAGCACTTTTAGACAACCACATCCAGCAGGGCAATGAACTTGGCATTGACCCACGCCAGATTATCTGGAAACGCTGTTTAGACATGAATGACCGTGTTCTGCGTAACGTTGTGGTAGGACTTGGAAATAAGATGGATGGAATGGTGCGTGAAGATCACTTTGTCATTACCGTTGCATCAGAAATTATGGCAGTACTCTGTCTTGCAGACGATATGGAGGATTTAAAACGCCGCCTTTGAAATATCATTGTTGCCTATAACTTTGAAGGAAAGCCGGTAACCGCAGAGGATTTAAAAGCCACCGGAGCAATGGCAGCACTCTTAAAAGATGCTTTAAAACCAAACCTGATTCAGACCTTAGAGCATACTCCGGCAATCGTACATGGCGGTCCTTTTGCCAATATCGCACATGGCTGTAACAGTGTCCGTGCTACAAAGACAGCCTTAAAATTAGCAGATATCGTAGTGACAGAGGCAGGATTCGGTGCAGACCTTGGAGCTGAGAAATTCTTAGATATCAAATGCCGCAAAGCAGGATTAAAACCGGATGCAGTGGTACTTGTAGCAACAGTAAGAGCGTTGAAATACAACGGCGGAGTTGCAAAAGAGGATTTATCTAAGGAGAATTTAGAGGCTTTAGAAAAGGGTATCGTAAACCTTGAAAAACATATTGAAAACCTTCAGAAATACAAAGTTCCGGTAGTGGTAACTTTGAATTCTTTCGTAACAGATACATCGGCTGAGATTGCATTTATTGAGAATTTCTGTAAAGAGAGAAACTGTGAGTTCGCTTTATCCGAAGTATGGGAAAAAGGCGGCGAAGGCGGAGTTGCACTTGCAAATAAGGTCTTAGAGACTTTAGAAAACAAAGAGAGTAACTTCACACCTCTTTATGAGGATGATCTTACCTTAGAAGAAAAAATTGAGACCATTGCAAAAGAAATCTATGGGGCAGACGGAGTGACCTATTCTCCGGCAGCGAAAAGAGAATTAAAACGAATTACCGATATGGGAATGGGACATTTTCCGGTCTGCATGGCAAAAACCCAGTACTCCTTATCCGATGATCCGAAGAAATTAGGACGTCCAAGCGGATTTACCGTAAATGTGCGTGAAGTATATGTTTCCGCAGGTGCAGAGTTCGTCGTAGCGATTAACGGAGCTATAATGACAATGCCGGGACTTCCAAAACAGCCGGCAGCATTTGGAATTGATGTAGACAAAGACGGAACCATTACAGGATTATTCTAGGGAGGGTGTTATGGCAAAATTAATCGATGGAAAAGCAATTTCCAAAGCAATCAAAGACGAATTAAAAGAGGAAGTAGCACAACTTAAAGAAAAGGGAATGGAAGGAATTAATGCTAGAGAAATTGCAAAAGAATTAAAG
>JBJELL010000276.1:0-1986 GCA_051879115.1 Lachnospiraceae bacterium | reverse complement strand
TAAAGTATACCAGACATTTTAATAAAGTATCTGCCTTTGGGAAGATTGCCTGGTATGCGGAAATGATTGCTTCAATTGGCATAATTGCCGTATAGACCGGATATACAATGAAGTAGTTCGATACCACACTGACAAGTGCCATAATTACTGCACCCATAAAAGAACCAATCAACGCGGATTTACGTCCTTTTTTCTTCTTATACATCAATCCTGCCGGAACTACAAATAAAGCCCCTAAAATAAAATTGGAAAGTTCCCCTACGCCCCCGGTAGAACTCATCGGCAGATGTAACAGATTTTTAATCAGACAAATAGCAACACCGCTTAAAGGCCCCATGGAAAAGGATCCAATTAATGCCGGAAGTTCGGAAAAGTCCAATTTGATAAAGAAAGGCATAACCGGAACACTGAATTCTAACATCATCAGTACAAAGGCTATAGCAGACAGCATGGCTGTCATGGTCATATATCTCACATTTACGGATTTCTTTTGGTTTTCGCTGCTCATTTTTTTCAGTCTCCTCTTAATGGTTTATTTTCATGGTAAGCTGGATTCTTTGTTTTTTCAAATCCACGGACATTACCTCAACTTCTACGATATCCCCTACGCTTACTACCTCTAATGGATGTTTGATATATCGGTCACTCATCTGTGAGATATGCACCAGTCCGTCCTGATGTACTCCGATGTCCACAAAGGCTCCAAAGTCTATGACATTGCGCACAGTTCCTTTTAATATCATGCCTTCTTTTAAATCCTTCATTTCTAGTACATCGGTGCGAAGGATTGGTTTTGGCATCTCATCACGCGGGTCTCTTGCCGGCTTTTCCAATTCTTTTACAATATCCTCTAAGGTCAGTACCCCTATACCTAATTCTTCAGACAGAACCTTATAATCTTTGATTTTCTTTGAGATTCCTTTCAGGCTGCCCTTCGTGATATCTTCTTCCTTACAGTCTAACTTTTTCAACAGTTCTTTTGCCGCATCATAGCTTTCAGGATGAACGCTGGTTGCATCTAACGGATTCTTGCCATCTGTGATACGCATAAATCCGGCACACTGCTCATATGCCTTTGGCCCTAATTTTGCGACCTTTAACAATTCTTTTCTGGAAGAAAATTTTCCATTTTCCTCACGGTATGCCACAATATTTTTGGCAATGGTTTTGCTGATACCGGAAATGTATTCTAACAGAGAAGCGGAAGCTGTATTTAAGTCTACACCTACTTTATTTACACAGTCCTCTACGACTCCTCCTAATGCCTCACTTAATTTCTTCTGGTTCATGTCGTGCTGATACTGACCGACACCGATTGCTTTCGGGTCGATTTTTACCAGTTCCGCAAGCGGGTCCTGTATACGTCTTGCTATGGAAGCCGCACTTCTTTGTCCAACGTCAAAATTCGGAAATTCCTCTGTTGCCAGTTTACTGGCGGAATAGACGGAGGCACCTGCTTCATTGACAATCACGTAGCGTACCGGAACCGGTATCTCTTTTAACAGGTCTACGATAATCTGTTCCGACTCCCGTGACGCTGTTCCATTTCCAACAGAAATCAGAGTAATGTGATATTTTGAGATTAACTGTTTTAAAATCTTTTTGGATTCTTCTACCTTATTCTGTGGAGCTGTCGGATAGATTACGGTGGTATCTAAGACTTTTCCCGTGGCATCCACCACGGCTAACTTACAGCCTGTCCGAAACGCCGGATCCCATCCAAGTACAACCTGTCCTGTAATCGGCGGCTGCATTAAGAGCTGTTCTAAGTTCTTGCCAAAGACACGGATTGCTCCATCTTCCGCCCGCTCGGTTAACTCATTCCGAATCTCCCGTTCAATCGCCGGTTCAATCAATCTTTGATAACTGTCCTCGATAGCTGTTTTTAAAACAGGAGTTGTATTTGGATTCTCTTTTATGATGACTCTTTTCTCTAAATAGGAAAGTATTTTTTCTTTTGGTGACTCTATTTTTACAGTTAAGAAC
>JBJELL010000275.1:0-2000 GCA_051879115.1 Lachnospiraceae bacterium | reverse complement strand
ATAAATATGCACTTATTATAGCATTTTTTTAGGAAAAAACAAGTTTGAATTACTGCACAAGGTCAATATGCTGAATGGTTCCACTTTCTCCGTTCTCGTATAAAAAGATTCCTGTCTTGCGGATATAAGCATTCGTCCGATTGCCAAAATGGGAATTCAAAGCAAATTGTGTACTGGCATTTTGCAGACAGATTGCCCCCACTCCCGCTTCCTTTAAGTGTATCAGACGATCCTGCCCCTTCTCATCCTTCACCCAGATTCTAAGCTTGTCAAAGACGGCATCCGCCTCATCAATCCATCCGTTCTTGTCAATGTCATATTCCTCTAAATCCCCGAATCCATCCCCGCTTTTGACACCGAACAATTCCCTTCCATCATCAATGATGCCATTGCCATTTTTATCAAGAGCCAGAAATCCGCTCCCTCTTCCTAGCATGGAGATGCTGTCCTCTGTTCCATCTGCATCTAAATCAAAGAAAAACTTCTGGTCACTGACCTGCACTGCATTCGTATCCAGATTGATAACCAGTGGATCACAGACCCTTGGTGCCCCAAACTGCACCTGATTCGTCATCATAGAGGCAAAGGAACGGCTCATCTCCACTTCCACTCCAAAGGTGATTTTTCTTCCGTCTGCTGTTACCACACTTCCTTTTGTCTGAAAGTTCGTGTTCTCCTTCTCATAGAAAAAACTCCTCTTGGTATAAGTTCCCCCAAAGCCCTGCGCCATGGTGCCTGTATTCATCTGTTCCAAAAAATCCTCTGTTTTTCCATCTCCAAAAAAGAGCCTCAATAAATAATTGATAACCTCCGAGCGAATCCGGTAGATGCTTTTTCCCTTGTAGGGATTTTCTGCCGCCATCTCTGCACTGCGCACTTCATTTTTTGCCTCTGCTGCCTCCTCTTTACTGATTCCTCCCTCCTTGAGGGCATCTCCCATCATTTTTTCATCTTTTGCTCCCTTTGGAGTTCCCCAATACTCAAATCCTATGCTTTCCTCCCTCCTTGATACATAGCTTCTTTTGCTGTTCATGCTGACCTCAGAAGATTGTATTATCATTCTTTCTCCTCTCCGCACCTCTACGTGCTCTGTATGTTCTGTTCTAGAAAAGCAAAAAAACGGCAGAACAAGAATTCCTTCTCGTCTGCCGTCCCTGGCATTTTCCGATATATCTTACAAAGCTTTGTAATATAGTTATCGGAAAGACATGGGTTTTTCTTTAATTTTTATTTAAGGATTTGGAACTTCAATGGTTAAGTCCGTTAGCGGGAAGGAAACACATGGATGAATAAATCCAAATTTTTTGTCTGCTTCTCTTCTGCCGTCTACGGAAGTCGGTGCATATACCTCACCGGAAACCAGACGAGAATGACACCATCCGCATTCTCCGCTTCGACAGTGGGAAGGTGCAGCAATACCGTTCTTCTCTAAAATCTGAAGCAGGGAATCGTCGGTACTTCCGGTAACCGTCTTCTCTTCGCCCTCTTTGATAACCGTAACCTCAACCGTTTCAGGAACTGTTCTATCCTTTGGATATTCTTCCTGTTCCTTTGGATTGTGCATTTCTCCAAACAGCTCATGGCGGATAAATTTTCTGCGTAAATGCAGTTTTTCTAATTCTTTATCCACAAAGTTGTACATTGCCTGAGGACCGCACATAAATACGGAATAATCCTCGCCTTTTGGTGCATATTTTTCAATCAGTTCCGCTGAGATAAATCCATGCTCAAAGCCCTCTTTTTCCTCATGGCTCAAAACATGTACTACTTTTACCTTATTGGTTCTTGCTTCGATTGCATCAAACTCTTCTTTATATACAATAGTATCTGCGGTACGGCTTCCATAGAGTAAAATCATCTGGAAATCTTCATCCCCGTCTGCAATGGCACGAGACAGAGACAGGAACGGTGTGATTCCACTTCCTCCGGCAATACCAATTACTGTTTTCGCATCTCTGAGTCCTTCATAAGTAAAGGTTCCAAGCGGACCTGAGGTATCT
>JBJELL010000274.1:0-2002 GCA_051879115.1 Lachnospiraceae bacterium | reverse complement strand
ACCATGTCCAATACTCTTCCAAAGTTTCAAAAGGATAGAATCCACCGGAATACATATCTGTAATTCCATATGTTTCTGCAAAATCATAAAAATACCGATAAAATCTATCACCGGAATAAGTAAATCCTGCCGCCGTCGAAAGTCCCGCACCTGCTCCAATGACCACAGCTTCTGCCTTTTGTATAGCTGATTTTAGTCTTTCAATCTGTTCTAAGAAGTCTATCATAGATTTCTTTGTCTGTATCTTTAAAGACATTGAATACCACCTTCTTTACACTCGTTTCTTTTTTTAGAAATGTCTTGACGCTTTTTATAGCTATCTTTGCCGCTTCTTCGTTAGGAAAGTGAAATTCTCCTGTGGAAATACAACAAAACGCTATACTCTCCAACCCGGCTTTTGAGGCTGTTTCTAAACAGGAATGATAACAGGATTCTAATAATTCACAATCTTTTTTGGACAACTCTCCTGTAATAATCGGTCCCACTGTATGAAGAATATATTTGCATGGAAGATTATAAGCCGGCGTAAGTCTTGCTCTTCCCGTCGGTTCTGCATACCCCTGTTTCTCCATCATTTCTGCACAGTCAAGACGTAGTTGAATACCACTAAAGGTATGAATACAGTTGTCTATACAACGGTGATTCGGCACATAACATCCGGTCATTCCACTGTTAGCTGCATTAACAATTACATCACAGTGCAAAGTTGTAATATCCCCCTGCCAGACATAGATACCATTCTGTACCGGGTCTAAATCCTCTATATCCGTAATTCCTTTCTGCTTTATCTCCTCCTGTAAATATTCATCCTGTACTTTCTGAAATCGTTCCGTAATATATTTAGGAATTCGTACATTCATAAGAGCACGAAGCAGTTGTTTCTGACTTTTAATATCTTTTGGAATCTGCATCTGCTGATACTGGGAATTTTCCTGTATCAGTTCATTGATTAAAAATTGTCTGCGTTCACTTTGATTCATATGCATTCCTCTGTCTCACTTTTTCATGCCCTGCATGAATGATTATCCAGCAGGGCACTACTCTTTGATATCCCCTAGAATTCATAAGGTGGATTACCAGAAAAGTCAGCAATCACACCATGTGGATTTTCCAAATAGAACACTTCAAAAATTGGATTATCCGCTGTTTGATACTGTCCCTTTACAATCGGGTTTTTCAGGGCATCTTCCTTTACTTCCATGTTATTTTCAAATACTGCTTTTCCATGCAGACGAATCCATGCGTATTCTGTACTGGATACCGATATTTCTATTTCCGGATTTTTCTGCATATCCTTGTACACATCTTTCGTGCTGTTAGTACAAAACCAGAGTTTTCCTCCTTTTTCTAAACAGAACATAAATGGACGGCATTTTGCCTTTCCATCACGTCCTACCGTTGCTAAATACTGTACCGGATTTTCCTGCAAAAATTCTACTACTTTTTTCATGATCATTTCCTCCTGACAATCTGTTTTTTCATTTTGTTTTCCGTTCCGGTTCAGCCGGCTTCCTGAACTTATTTTCAGTTTAGCACGAACATTTCTCCATTTGAAGTACGCACAATATTGTGCTATAGTTACCAAAAAGAAACTATTGAAAAAGGAGTGACTACAATGCCAAAAGCATCTTCCGCAAAAGAACTGCCAGCCTGCCCGGTAGAAACTACCTTGATGCTCATAGGTGATAAATGGAAAGTATTAATTTTAAGAGATTTGCTCACCGGAACCAAACGTTTTGGGGAATTAAAAAAATCTATTGGAAATGTAAGTCAGAAAGTATTAACTGCCCAACTTCGGACAATGGAAGAGGATGGACTTCTTACCCGTAAAGTGTATCCGGAAGTTCCACCAAAAGTTGAATATACTCTTACAGAATTAGGATTGAGCTTAAAACCGGTTTTAGATGCCATGCATGACTGGGGAGAAGGCTATCAGACAGAATTTTCATTTTGAATATATCATGGATTTTTGGGATAATATGTGGTATTCCGTTACCACCAT
>JBJELL010000273.1:0-2005 GCA_051879115.1 Lachnospiraceae bacterium | reverse complement strand
AAATCCGAACTGTCCTTTACTATTCGTCTGAAACATCCAGTCCACAAAAACATAAGCAATCACAATAATCAGTGGAAGCAGCCAGAACATTCTCCAATAGACTGTCTCCCCGATACAATAATTCATAATAATATATGCTGTCACAGGACAAAGATATAAAACAGCAAATAAAATACTATATCCTCCTAATATTGTCCGCGGCTTATCTTCTCCTGCTTTTTTCACCGCAATCAGATATAGAATCGCCGCAACAAAGAGGGCAAAATGCATTCCTACCCCATTAAAACCCCAAAAATGTGCTATCGCTGTCTGCACAATTCCTACCATATTATCCTCCGTTATTTTATCACCAGATATACCGCTGCTAATGCTGCATTTGGAATACAACACAATCCCGTAAACAACAGGTTCTTAAACTTCTTCTGCTTTATGGCATATAATATTCCCAAAAGTCCCATGCTGATAGCTCCGAGCATAATTCCCATAGAAGAAACCATACAACAGGAAATCATCAGTATCAGACAAAACAGCCAGTCCCGCCAGCCTGACTTTTTCCAAAACAGGCGCATTGCAACATAAAAACACGCCGGAAGCAGTATTGCCGCAAGAACCGCTTTTCCCTGCCATAGACGCACCAGATAAACCATTCCCTGGGGATGTCTTGTATAACCGGAAAACATCTGAATCAATGTGCAAAGGACCAGAAAATATCCTGTCTTTCTGCTATCCTGTTCAAACAGTTCCATACCTATCAAATAGTAAATAAAAGCTGCTGCTAAAACTAAAATAACCGGCAAAAAAGTATGCGCAAACAAAGTCGGATGAACTGCAAATACTTTACTTAAAAAAGCATTCCAAATCGGAAACGGTGAAAGTACATATCTCGCCGGAAACTCTTTGTAAGCATCTCCTGTATAGGGATTTACCACATACATGGAGTCTTCCTCTAAGGTTGTTACGGCTGTTGCTACAAAAAACGCATCATCATCATCTATATGTGCATAATGTACATACATAAACATTTCAAACAGAATAAGAATTATTGCAACCACCATAATCCATGGTATTTTTTTCTTATTCCAGTGTATTTCTTTGATTTTTTTTGCATTTATAACGAATGATACCACACAAAGCAACAGGATGATTCCTGCATAAATTCCGGTAAATACATGAAATTTCTGATAAGTAAAAATACATGGTATTGCAAGAATCTCAAATATCGCAAATGCTAAAAACAATCCCACAATAAAATTCAATGCTATGGTGTTTTTCTCTTCTTTCCACTGTGTACAAAGCATTCCAAGAAGTTCTAAAACTATAAAGACTACTGCATACACCAGAATCATTTTCCCATACATCATTACGCTTTCTCCACTGTTGTCACTGAGTTCATATCATAAAAGCCAACCGTATCTTTGTCGGAAATCACGGTCACACTGCATACATCATAAAGACGGTGATAAACCTCAAACTCGCCTGTAGAATCAAATCCGGTACAACTGATAGAGAGCAGATATTCCCCTCCCTGTAGATACATATCCTGTTCAAAAGAAGCTGTCATAACATCCCCCTCATGTACAATGCCGGTATCTACCTTCTCAATCATGGTATTACTTCCGGTGACATCCACTCCTTTAATCGTCTTAAAAGTAAAGGTAAAAATCGGATTCTGTATTGTTTCATGAAATTCTACCTTTGACTTAATCTGAAAACGATTTCCTTTGAAAATAGAACTGCTAAGTGTACCATCTTCATCTACAATGGCAAAGTCCACAATGGTTGCAGCTCCATTACCATATTCGGTACAGGCAGGATTTAACTCATAGTGAGATTTCCATGTACCATCCTCTTTTTTCTCTGCTGTTCTTTCCATAACCCCGGTCTTTTCTGCCGGCTTTGCCAAAATTTTTTTATAGAGATTAATCATCTCTTTTGGATTTCCCTCTGCTACTTTATCCCCTTTATTAAGCAGTACCACTCTGTCACAATAACGGTTAATACTTCC
>JBJELL010000272.1:0-2007 GCA_051879115.1 Lachnospiraceae bacterium | reverse complement strand
GGAATCGAACCCCTGTTTCCGCCGTGAGAGGGCGGCGTCTTAACCGCTTGACCAATGAACCACATTTGTTGTCTGCGTGTCAACAAATGCTATTATATACGAGTGTTTCAAAAAAAGCAAGTACTTTTTTTATTTTTTTGTATTTTTTTCGATTTTTTTCAAATTTTCTACAATTCTACTCTCTTTCGCCACAATATATATACCAGTCCAACTCCTATTGCTGCACCTACACTGTCTATCAGGACATCCGTAACCTGACCGCTTCTACCCGGTACAAACAGTTGGTGAACCTCATCACTTGCGGCATACAGCACTGTAATCATCCATGAATACAGTGCTGTACGTTTTATCCCATACTTCAAAAAGTTCCAACTAAAAAACACCAGAATTCCCAATACGGCATATTCTGTCATATGGGCTCCTTTTCTAATCGGATATTCAATACTCTTGGCAAAATTCTCCTTCTTCTTCGCATCCCAGTCCTCAAAATCCGCAATGACTAATCTTCCGATTGTTTCCCCTATAAAAAGGCTGTCCTGACTAGAGGCATCCGCTGTTTTTGCAGAAAAGGAAAAAATCACAATCATCCAAACAAGAGTAAGAATTCTAAAAAAATACTTTCTCATAACTATTTCATTCTTTATTCATATCCGTTTGGATTCTTCTTCTGCCAGTTCCAGGAATCTTTACACATTTCTAAAATTCCGTTTTCTGCTTCCCACCCTAACTCTTCTTTTGCCTTCGTAGCATCGGAATAACAGGTTGCAATATCCCCGGCACGGCGTTCTTTGATAACATATGGAATCTTAACACCATTTGCTTTTTCAAAGTTTTTCACGATATCCAAAACGCTGTATCCTGTTCCTGTTCCTAAGTTATAGATGCTGAGTCCCGATTTATCTTCGATTTTTTTCAATGCTTTTACATGACCCTTTGCCAAATCTACCACATGGATATAATCTCTGACTCCCGTTCCGTCCGGTGTGTCATAGTCATCCCCGAATACGCCAAGGCATTCTAACTTTCCAACAGCGACCTGTGTAATGTATGGCATCAGGTTATTCGGTATTCCATTCGGATTCTCACCCATTAAGCCGCTCTTATGAGCACCAATTGGATTAAAATAACGAAGAAGTACGATATTCCACTCCTCATCTGCTTTCTGAATATCCGTTAAAATCTGCTCTAACATGGATTTTGTCCAGCCGTAGGGATTGGTACACTGACCCTTTGGACATTTTTCTGTAATCGGTATCTCTGCCGGGTCTCCGTAGACCGTTGCAGAAGAAGAAAAAATCAAATTTTTGGCTCCGTATTTTTTCAATACCTCTGTTAGAACCAGAGTTCCGGTAATATTGTTATTATAGTATTCCCAAGGTTTTTCCACCGATTCCCCCACTGCTTTTAACCCCGCAAAGTGGATACAGGATTCAATATTTTCTTTTTCAAAGACACTTTCTAAAAACTCCTTATCTAAGATATCCCCTTTGTAGAATTTTGGTGTTTTTCCCGTAATCTGTGCCACTCTTTCTAAAGATTTTTCACTCGAATTGCTCAGATTATCCACAACTACCACTTCATATCCTGCTTCTAAAAGTTCCACACAGGTATGACTGCCGATATATCCTGCTCCGCCGGTTACTAAAATACTCATCGTTTCTCTCTCCTCTGCTTCATATCTATCTAATTTATTGTTAAAAAAAAGACAGTTTTCATTAAAAACTGTCTTTCCCTTCACTAAGCCACTTTAGATTTTGCTAATTCAGCTAATGTTGCAAATCCTTCTGCATCATTTACTGCCATCTCTGCTAACATCTTACGGTTCATTTCAACACCGGCTAATTTTAAACCGTGCATGAACTGGCTGTAAGAGATTCCGTTCATACGAGCTGCTGCGTTGATACGTGCAATCCATAACTGTCTGAACTGACGTTTTCTCTCTTTTCTTCCTGCGTAAGAACTTGTTAAAGCTCTCATTACGGACTGTTTTGCAACTCTATACTGTTT
>JBJELL010000271.1:0-8299 GCA_051879115.1 Lachnospiraceae bacterium | reverse complement strand
CTCTATGAAAAAGAGACGGAAAAGACACAGATGAAAATTATGGAGAATTTTTATCTGCCGTTTTTTGTCCAAAAAGATACTTATAAGGAGTACCGCATAAAGGAATATGAACTTAGTAAAAAAGAAGCGAAAGAGCTAGCGGCGAAGAATCTTTCTCTTTTTCTTTCAAAATTAGAAGAAAAAGGACTTCAAATTATAGAAAAAAATGTTATTATGGATACAGAGAAAAATGATTATCTGTTTGAAGGCACAATTATAACCGAAGAAAATTTCGGAATTTATCAGGATTCAAAGATATTAGAGGTGCCAAAAGAAGAAGGAACTGTAGAAAATGAACTTGAATGAGGTAAAATTAGATATTCCGGCACAGCATATGGCAAATGTGTTCGGAGGATGTGACAAGAATATTAAAACCATAGAACGCACTCTTAACGTAACCGTTGCAGTCAGGGAAGATGGAATGAAGATACTTGGAAGCAGCGAAAATGTTAAGAGTGCTTCCCGCGTATTTTTAGAATTAGTAGAACTTAGTAAGCGGGGAAATGAAATTACGGAACAACAGGTGCGCTATGCATTAGATTTAGCCGCAGAACAGGAAAATGTAGGTGTCTTAGGACAGATAGACGATGATTTAATCTGTCATACCATGAATGGAAAACCGATTAAACCTAAGACCTTAGGACAAAAAGAATATGTGGACGCCATTCGCAAACAGATGGTGGTATTTGGAATCGGCCCTGCCGGAACTGGTAAGACCTATCTTGCAATGGCAATGGCAATTACCGCTTTTAAGAATGAAGAAGTGGGAAGAATCATTCTCACAAGACCTGCCATTGAGGCAGGGGAGAAACTTGGATTTTTACCGGGTGATTTACAGAGCAAGGTAGACCCCTATCTAAGACCATTATACGATGCACTGCATCAGATTATGGGAGCGGAGAATTTTCAGAAAAATATGGAAAAAGGCTTAATTGAGGTGGCGCCCCTTGCCTACATGAGAGGAAGAACTCTAGACAATGCCTTTATCATTCTCGATGAAGCGCAGAATACGACCCAGGCACAGATGAAGATGTTCTTAACCAGAATCGGGTTCGGTTCTAAGGTTGTCATTACCGGCGATGCTACCCAAAAAGACCTTCCAAAGGGAACGGTCTCCGGTTTGGATGTGGCACTTCGAGTATTGAAAAAAGTAGAAGGTATTTCCATATGTGAACTTTCGAGTAAAGACGTTGTGCGTCATCCGCTGGTACAAAAGATTGTGCAGGCATATGACGCCTATGAGAAAAAAGAAGAAAAGAAGAAAAAGCCGAGGACAAGAGGATGAAAAAAGAACGTTTTATAAAAAAACGGGTAGCCGGAATTCTCGGACTGGTGCTATCTACCCTGATATTTTCCTTTCTTATGGCAAGCAAGACCGGAATGGTATTAGATGAGGTCTTAGTGCTCTTTTTTTTAGACTTTGTCTTTTTGGCAGTATTCATCTATTTTTTAGAGGAGGAACGCTTAGCCTCTCATCTGCTAAAAGGTGAGAGTGATGACTTCAAATCCATCTGTCTCATCTATCTGTTGGGAATGGCAGGAACCTATTTGGCATCATGGCTTCCGGAATATGGAAGCATTGCTTTTTTCTTTGCCATTGGAATGACACTTGCAGCAAACCGGGAAACGGCTGTAGTGACCGGTATTTTTTTCAATCTGGTTTCTGCGTTTGCCCTTAATCAGGATATCCATGTACTGATGGCATCTATACTGTTTACCCTGTTAGGAGTTATGCTTGTCTATGCTTCAAGGGAAAAACAATTTCATTTATGGGTGCAATTTATTGTGTTCTTTGGTACAATAGTCATTATAATATCCTGTTATTATGCACAGCATTTAGTCATAAAAGGTTCTGCTTTTATAACGGCTGCACTTATGGGAGGGGCAAATCTGGTGTTTTTGGAATTTACGGACCGGGTTCTTTTTCCAAAAACAGAGCAAATACAGGAGACTGTATATACAGGACTGTTACGAGAGGATTATCCGCTGGTTCAATCCATCCGGCGGTTTTCAGAGATTGATTATTCCCATGCAGTCAGGGTATCGAATCTCTGTGGAGAATGTGCCAATCTTTTGGGACTGGATATAGATTTATGCCGGACGGCAGGATTTTATTACCGGATTGGAAGAATGGAAGGAGAACCCTATATAGAAAATGGGGTTACGCTGGCAGAGAATGCCTGTTTTCCACCGGATGTGATACAGATTCTAAAGGAATATAATGGAGAATTAGAACCTATTTCCACAAAGGAATCCGCTGTGGTACATATGGTGGACAAGGTTATCACAAAGTTAGATGTATTAGATAAGAGAACTTTTTCTACCAACTGGAATCAGGATATGGTCATCTATCAGACTTTGAATGAGAATTCCTCAACGGGTATTTATGACGAATCGGGACTTAGCATGAATCAGTTTTTAAGGATTCGTGATTTCTTAGTGAAAGGAGAGCGTCTGTTTTGACAGTAGTAATAGAAAAAGAAGTGGAAGTGCCCTTCGATTTTGAATATGAAAAGACGGCAAAAGAAGTCATCGCTGCAGCAATCGAGGCTGAAGACTTCCCCTATGAGGCAGAAGTTAATCTGCTGTTAGTTGACAACGAGACGATTGCGAAGATAAATAAAGAGCACAGAGAGATTGACAGACCAACCGATGTGCTGTCATTTCCGATGATTGACTATAAGACCGCAGGTGATTTCTCGAAAGCCGAAGGCGAGTACGGGGAAAATGTCAATCCCGATACAGGAGAGATTCTTTTAGGCGATATTATTATTTCCGTGCCAAAGGTCATAGAGCAGGCACAGGAATATGGACACAGTTCTAAAAGAGAATTTGCATTTTTAATTACGCATAGTATGCTGCATCTGTTTGGTTACGATCATATGGAACAAAAAGAGGCGGCAATTATGGAAAATAAACAAAGAACTATTTTGGATTCTATGGGAATTACAAGATAATTAGGGAGGAAACCGACATGAAAAAACATGTGGCATTATTTTTAATTGCTTTGTCTTCCTGTGCACTGCTTTTATCTGGATGTAAGAAAGAAGAAAAGCAGACAACAGAGACAAAGACCGAGACAAAAACAGAAACTAAGGAGAAAAAGACCGGAGACAGTGTGAATCCGCTGACCGGCGAACCAATGGACAAAGAACAGGCAGGCAAACGCCCGGTTGCAATTATGATTAGCAATATTCAACAGGCTCTTCCACAGTATGGAACAGAAGCAGCAGATGTAATCTATGAATGTCCGGTAGAAGGCGGACTTACCCGTATGATGGCAATTTATCAGGACTATTCTGATTTAGACCGAATCGGTTCTGTTAGAAGCTGCCGCCTGTATTTCCCGGAGTTTGCAAATGAATTCAATGCAATCTATGTTCATTACGGACAGGCTGCATATGCAGAACCTTTCTTAGCAAGTGGAGAAGTGGATAACCTGAATGGTTTAGATGCAGTGGGAACGAAGGTATTTTACCGTACTTCTGACAGAAAGGCACCGCACAATGCATTTACAAGTACCGACAATATCAATGCAGGTATTGAGCAGATGGGATATGCTACAGAGTTAGAAGATGGATATGGAACACCTTTCGTATTTACTGAAGATAAGGAAGTTACTTTAACTGACGGTGAGGATGCGGTTGTTGTAGCACCGGGTTATGCTGTAGATAAACCTTGGTTTGTATACGATAAGAAAAGCGGATTATACAACCGTTTCCAGTATGGAGAAGCACACAAGGATGCTGCAACCGGAAATCAGTTGACAGTGAAAAACATCTTAATTCAGTGCTGTCAGTGGCATTATGAAGTGGATAATAAATATTTGAACATTGACACTTCTTCCGGTGGAGATGGATATTATATTACCAATGGAAAAGCCATTCCGGTAACTTGGAAAAAAGAAGGAAACCGTACACATTACTATGATGCAGAGGGAAAAGAGATTACCATGAATCAGGGTAAGACATGGGTATGCGTTGTACAGGATTCCTATGCAGATAAGATTGCATTTTACAGCAGCGAAGAGGATTATAAAGCTGCAAAATAATTTTGAGGTTTTTGTATGAGCGATAGTAGAAAAAAAGAATCCGGATTCTTAGTACAGGGTTCTATTCTGGCGATTGCTTCGATTATCAGCCGTATCATTGGGCTCATTTACCGAGTCCCTTTGACGGCGATTATCGGAAACAATGGAAATAGTTATTACAGTTGTGCATATGAAATATACAGTATGCTGCTTTTAATATCATCTTACAGTCTGCCGATGGCAGTCTCAAAGCTGGTATCGGCAAGAGTGGCAAAGGGCGATTTTAAGAATGCTTTCCGTGTATTCAAAGGAGCATTCTTATTTGCTGTGTGTTCCGGTATAATTGCAACTCTGGTGGTATACTTTGGGGCAGAATTCATTACCCGGCTTATGAAGACGCCAATGAGTATCTTTGCCCTTAAGGTATTAGCTCCGACACTGATTGTTATGGCAATTCTTGGAGTTTTAAGAGGGTTCTTTCAGGGTATGGGAACGATGATGCCAAGTGCGGTATCCCAGATTATAGAACAGATTATCAACGCGATTGTCAGTGTATGGGCAGCCTATATGTTAGCTTCTTATGGAAAGAAGGTAGGTGCTGTACTTGGAAGCAGCGAAGATTATGCGGCAGCTTACGGTGCGGCAGGAGGTACACTTGGTACGGCAATGGGTGCCTTCTTTGCACTTTTATTCTCTATCTTTGTATTTGCAACCTATGCACCGGTTTTCAGAAGAAGGATGAAGCAGGGTCGTGCAAAAAGGACGGAGAGCTATGGATATATCTTTCAGATTTTGATTTTAACAATCGTTCCGGTACTTCTTAGTACTACGGTTTACAATATCAGTTCTGTTATCGATCAGGGTATTTATAAAAATGTTGCTTTACAGCAGGGATATACCAATAAGCAGATGGATACACTTTGGGGAATTTTTTCCGGAAAATACAAGGTACTTACCAATGTTCCGATTTCCATAGCTTCTGCAATGGCGGCTTCCTGTGTTCCGAGCCTTGCAGCAGCTTATGCTAAGCGGGATGCGAAGCTGGTGAGAAGAAGAATCAATACTTCGATTCGTTTTATTATGGTTATTGCATTTCCATGTGCGGTAGGAATCGGTGTGCTGGCATCTCCAATTATGCAGCTTCTTTTTGGAGATGGAGGTAAAGAGATAGAACGTATGCTTCAGTTAGGAGCTGTCTCTGTGGTATTTTATTCCCTTTCCACCTTATCAAACGGTCTTTTACAGGGAATTAACCGGATGCGGGCACCGGTTAAAAATGCGGTTATTGCTCTGGTTTTGCATATCGGAGTCTTACTTGGATGCATGTACGGATTGAATCTAAGTATTTATTCCGTCGTCATTGCCAATGCATTTTTTGCCTTTGTCATGTGCTTTTTTAATGCCCGGTCCTTAAGAAAATATACCAGATACCGTCAGGAAGTCGGAAAGACCTTTATCATTCCTGCTATTTCTGCGGGCATTATGGGAGTTGCGGTGTACTTCGGTTACCAGTTCTTACATAAGCTGGTTCCTGTGAATGCAATCTGTACAATGGTTTGTATTCTGCTAGGTGCAGTCATCTATGTTATCTGTCTCTTCTTATTCAGAGGACTGAACGAAGAAGAAGTACTGGCATTTCCGAAGGGCTATACCCTTGTTAGGATTTTGAAAAAATTGCATTTATTGAGATAATTTGTATAAAGTGAAAAAAAGCTGCGAATACTGTTTGGGGTGATATTATGAACAAAACAAACCGTATCCGCACTTTTTTTGTCCTTGGGGCAGGACTCTTGATTGGGAGCTGTTCCCTTTGGAATTATACTGTAGCACAAAAAGAAAAGAGTCAGGAAGCGCAGACAGAAGAAGTAGCGGAGAAGCAGACAAAAGAGGCTTCTGCCACAACAGGGAAAGAAAAGGAATATGTCATTGTCAATGAAGACGGATACCTTACCGTTTATAAAAAAGATTTAAAAACCATCTATTGTCATACGGCAATTTCCTATCAGGAATTAAGCACAGATTTGCAAAAACAGATTGATAAGGGGTACTGGATTCAGGACACCCAGGAGTTGTACGACTTTTTAGAAAATTATTCTAGTTAAATACGGTATAGTGTGATATAATTCCTCATAAGGGAGCGTGATAAAATGAACACAAAAGAAAAAAAGGATTCCTCTTTTTTGAATAAACTGTTTACAGGTGTCTCCTTAGTCTACCTGTTACTGGGAATCTTATTGATTCTAATACCTGATTTGCAGATGGAATATGTTTGCTATGGAATCAGCATCGTACTTGTGATTTTGGGAATCGTATTTATTGTAAAATATTTTCTAACAGAATCCTATAAGAATCTGAATCAATACGGATTCTCCATCGGAGTATTTTTTGTCATTATTGGAATTTGTATGTTGCTTAAAAATGAACAGATGGCGAAAAGTTTTCAATTCTACATTGGTGTCTGTATTCTGTTGACTGCTATTGTGAAATTGCAAAATGCGATGGATTTAAAAGCGTTAAAAGACCGGGCGTGGAGTGTGATTTTCGTTGTATCGATTGTCATTATGGCTTGTGCAATGCTCATTATTATCAATCCGTTTTCGGATAGAAATTATGAAGTTGCACTTACATATTTCAGCCTTCTTTTTGACGGTGTTATCAGCCTTTTCAGTTACAATTATCTGGCATTTAGAATTAAGAAAAACGAAAAGAAGCGTGCAAGAAAGCTAGCAGAAGCATCAAGGGAAGAGGAAAAAGAGAATGAACCACAGCCTGTACCAGTCCAGGCAGATGAGACACAAATAGAACCGGGACAGGAAAATAATGATGTATGATGTAGTAATAATTGGAGGCGGTGCGGCTGGAATGATGGCGGCAGTCTTTGCAGCCAGAGAACAGGCATCCATTTTAATTTTAGAACATATGGACTCTTGTGGGAAGAAGATTCTTTCTACCGGAAACGGAAGATGTAACTATACGAACAGAATGCAGGGCATCGAATATTACAGAGGCGATGACCCTGCCTTTGTATTGCCGGCATTGAAACAGTTTGGATATGAGGACACCATAGCCTTTTTTAAAGAAATCGGTATTGAGCCAAAGGATAAGAACGGCTATATCTACCCAAGGAGTATGCAGGCAGCTTCTGTTCGGGATGCACTCCTTTTAGAATTAAAGAAAAACAGGGTAACCATTAAGACGGATATTGGTATCCGCTCCATAAATGAAAAAAGTGGTTATTATGAAATATGCACAAAAAATGGCAATTTTAAAGGTAAAACCTGTATTCTGGCAACCGGTGGAAAATCGGCAAAGTCCACGGGTAGCGACGGAAGTGGTTTTCTATATCTTGGGGCGTTTTCCCATACGGTATCAGATTTAGTACCTGCACTCACCGGAATGGTGGTAAAACAGCCAATTGCGGGAAAACTTGCAGGAATTCGTGCAGAAGCAAATATAACTTTATTTGTGGAAAATAGACAAATTGCAGAGGATTTTGGAGAAATACAGTTGACCGATTACGGTATCTCAGGAATCCCGGTTTTTCAGGTCAGCCGGTTTGCGGCAAAGGCATTGGAAAAAGGCAAAAAAGTAGATGCAAAAGTCAATTTTCTCCCGGAATATTCCAAAGAGGAAACAAAAGATATCATAACGAAAAGATTCGTGTCTTTAAAAGAGAGGACTGTCTCAAAAGTCCTGCTTGGGCTCTTGAATCATAAGCTGATAGAGGTCTTATTAGAGTGTTCTGGGATTCCTTTTGAAAAGAAGGCAGAAGCATGCACAGCGGGAGAAATAGCAAAATTATGCCGACTTATCACTGCCTTCCCCTATGAAATTGTGAAGATGCGCAAATTTGAACAGTCTCAGGCTACGGCAGGAGGAGTACGTACCGCGGAAATTGACTGTGATACCATGGAATCCAAATTTCATCCGGGGCTCTATTTTGCCGGAGAAGTTATGGATATTGACGGAATGTGCGGCGGCTATAATCTGCAATGGGCATGGACAAGCGGATATTTAGCAGGAAGTTCTGCAGCAAAAAGAGTGAAAAACACATTGGAGTACAGGAAAAATGATTCGAGTACAGCAAATAAAAGTTCCATTAAAGCATGATAGGGAAATCATTCTGAAAAAAGCAGCGAAGCTCTGCAAAATCAGACCGGAACAGATTAAAGAGATGAATATCGTAAAGCAGTCGGTAGATGCCAGACGAAAAAATGAGGTCTGCTATGT
>JBJELL010000270.1:0-2011 GCA_051879115.1 Lachnospiraceae bacterium | reverse complement strand
TAGGCGTATTTGAAATGCGAGACACCGGATTAGCAGAGGTAGCAAACCCTTCCGAATATATGCTAAGCGGAAAACCAAAGGGAGCTTCCGGTTCTGTTGTAGCATGTTCCGTAGAGGGTAGCCGTCCGATTTTATTAGAAATACAGGCACTAATCTGCCGTAGCAATCTGGGAATTCCACGAAGAACTGCCGCGGGAACGGATATCAACCGTGTCAATCTTTTAATGGCAGTATTGGAAAAAAGACTGGGGCTTTCGCTGTCTTCCTGCGACGCCTATATTAACATTGCCGGAGGAATCCGCATGAATGAACCAGCAGTCGATTTGGGAATCGTATTAGCCATGATATCCAGTTACAAGGATAAGGCAATCGAAGAAGAGGTAATCTGTTTTGGCGAAGTAGGACTCAGTGGCGAAGTACGTGCCGTCAGCATGGCAAAACAGCGTGTTGCAGAAGCAAAAAAATTAGGATTTCACACTTGTATCCTGCCGAAAGTATCCCTAAGGGAATTAGAAGGGGTAGAAGGAATCCGTCTTATCGGCGTAGAAAATGTTCAGGAAGCAATGCGTGTTATATTAAAATAGTGAAATAGAAGGAGAAAATCATGGAGAAAAAAGAGATTCTAGGAAAAGTAGACCATACCCTGTTAGCACAGACTGCCACATGGGAGGAAATCAAGGAACTGTGTGACGATGCAATCCATTATGAGACAGCTTCTGTCTGTATCCCGCCTTCCTTTGTCAAAGCGGCGAAAGAATATGTAGACGGAAAAATGAAGATTTGTACGGTTATTGGTTTTCCGAATGGATATAATACTACAGAAACAAAAGTATTTGAAACGGAAAATGCAATCGAAAACGGCGCAGATGAGATTGACATGGTCATCAATCTTGGATGGGTAAAAGAAGGAAAGTTTGATTTAATAAAGGCAGAAATAAAAGCCTTAAAGGAAGTCTGCAAAGATAAGATTTTAAAAGTAATCATTGAAACCTGCCTTTTGACAGAGGAAGAAAAGATAAAGATGTGTGAAGTTGTAACTACAGCCGGAGCAGATTATATCAAGACCTCAACCGGGTTTTCCACAACCGGGGCAACCTTTAACGACATAGAGTTATTTGCGAACTATGTGGGAGAAGGAGTAAAGATAAAAGCAGCCGGAGGAATCAGTTCCTTTGCCGACGCAGAAAAATTTATACATCTGGGTGCTGACCGTCTTGGAACCAGCCGTCTTATTAAAATTTTAAAAGAAAAATAATCCTTCTATATCTATCAGACCTGCCGCGCCCGAATCGGTGGAAAGGTGGTATCACGATGAAAAAAATCATTTTAGGACTAAGCATCCTGCTTCTTACATTCGGAATGTCCGCATGTGGAACCAAGGATGAGAAACAGACAGAGGAAGGCGCAAATACACCACAGGAGAGTATCAGCAAAAACGGAACCTATGAGATTGCCTTTATGAGCGGTGAAGGAGAGCTTGATGACATTACCTTCCACCAGAGCACCTGGGAGGGGGTAGCAGAATATGCCGATGAAAATCGCATTACCTATAGTTATTACCGTCCGGCAAATGATTCGGAAAAATCCCGTGAAGAAGCAGTAAAAGAAGCAATAAAAAAGGGAGCGAAGATTGTCATCGCCCAGGGTTATCCCTATGAAGAGGTCATTTACCGCCTTCAGAGTGAATATCCGAAAGTCCAGTTTCTGCTCTTAGACGGTGAACCTAATAACGGAAAATCAGAATATGAAACCGCAGAAAATGTACACTGCATTTTATTTCAGGAAGAACAGGCGGGGTATCTTGCCGGTTATGCTGTGGTAACAGAAGGATATAACCGATTGGGATTCCTCGGAGGAAAGGAGATTCCTCAGATTCAAAGATATGGCTATGGATTCATTCAGGGGGTAGAACAGGCGGCAGAAGAAATGGGCACTCAAGTAGAACTAAAATACCGATATGTCAATTCTTTTGAACCGTCCGAAGAAGTAGAAGAGCAGACAGAACGTTGGT
>JBJELL010000269.1:0-2014 GCA_051879115.1 Lachnospiraceae bacterium | reverse complement strand
GATAGACAGACATACTCTTAGAAATTTTGGCATGGTGGTAACGGAATATCACATATTATCCAAAAAATCCATGATTTATTTCAGGAATAGCCCATCTTCCGGTAACCTATTCTATCAGTAGCAAAATGATTAGTGCGACAGCCTCATGTTACGGGTTATGGCTAAATTGTTACTTAAAAATTGCATAAAATGAATTTAACACTTTACAACAGTAAAAACAACTGATATCCTAGAACAATAGAAAACAAATGAGGAGAATCAGTTTATGAACGAAAATTTATTGTGGATTATAGCGGCATTTGCAGCATACATGCTGATGATGATTATCATCGGAGCCCGCTATATGAAAAAAACGAGTAACAGTGAGGATTATTTTTTAGGCGGAAGAGGACTCAGCGGATGGGTAGCAGCTTTATCCGCCCAGGCATCGGATATGAGCGGATGGCTGCTTATGGGACTTCCGGGAACCGTCTATGCTTTGGGAACCGGACAGGCATGGATTGCTATTGGACTATTCTTAGGAACAGTATGCAACTGGTTTTTCATATCGGGACGATTAAGAAGATATACCATACGTGCCAATAACTCATTGACACTGCCGGAATACTTTGAGAACCGTTTTCATGATGAGAAGCGGATTCTCTTAGGACTCTCTTCCGCAGTGATTGTTATTTTCTTCTTAGTATATACCGCGTCTGCATTAGCAGCAGGAGGAAAACTCTTCCATGCGGTAATTGGAGTAGACTATAGGGTGGCATTAACCATCGGTGCTGTGGTTATCCTTCTCTATACCTTTATGGGAGGATTTATGGCAGTCTGCCTTACCGACTTTATACAGGGAACCCTGATGCTGATTGCATTATTAGTTGTACCGATTATAGCTTATGCTTCTGTCTGTGCAAAAGGAGACTTAACCAGTCTTTTAGAGGCAAGTCAGGTAGCAGGTGGAACCGATGCATATTTAAGCCTGTGGTATAACGGAGGAGAGAAATACAGAGTTATTGACATTATATCGCAGCTTGCATGGGGATTGGGATATTGTGGAATGCCTCATATTCTGACCCGGTTTATGGCAGTTAAGAGTCAGAAGGAATTGAATAAATCTAAGTCCATCGCGATCATCTGGGTGGCATTATCCCTTGCTCTTGCGTGTATAATAGGAATTGTGGGACGTGCATACCTCTATCCGACGATTTTAGGAGAAGGAGGAAGTTCCACGGAAGATGTATTCATCGTTATGATTACGAAGATATTCACATCAGAATACTCCCTTCCATTTATCGGTGGAATCTTTCTGTGTGGAATTTTAGCGGCAATCATGTCCACAGCAGATTCCCAGCTTCTTGTTACAGCTTCTTCCGTAGCAGAAGACATTTATAAAGGAATTATCAAAAAAGATGCAGACGAGAAAAAAGTACTCTTAGTCAGCAGAATTACGGTAATCGTAGTAGCATTATTAGCATATATCATCGCATGGAATCCAAACAGCTCCATTATGGGACTGGTATCTAATGCGTGGGCAGGCTTAGGTTCCGCATTCGGTCCAATCGTAGTCATGTCGTTATTCTGGAAAAGAACCAATTTTGAGGGAGCGGTTGCAGGAATTCTTTCCGGTGGACTCACCGTCATTATCTGGGACTACATTCCGCTTGTAAATGGACAGACCTTAGGTGCAGCAACAGGAATCTATTCCTTATTAGTGGGATTCTTCTTAAGTCTGGTAGTTATTATCATTGTAAGTCTCTGCACAAAAGCACCGGGAGAAGAAATTCTTCAGGAATTTGCAGATGTTGCAGATAAGTCAAAAGAGTATTAAAATATATGATATATAAATGATTGATTTTCGCTAGAAAAATGTATAGGGGGAATCACATATGAAGAGAAAAGCTGGAATAATTGCCGGATTATTTTTGCTTGTATTGACTTTTGCATTGCCGATACAGGTAGAGGCAGCATCTAAGCCATGGTATAAAGATTATACATATGAGATGAACCATGAACAGAGACAAATTAT
>JBJELL010000268.1:0-2024 GCA_051879115.1 Lachnospiraceae bacterium | reverse complement strand
TAAATGAAAGTGAACTGGAAATTAAGGAGGATTTTTGTGAATAAAAGAATCAAATTAACAGTAATTCTGCTAATAAGTGCACTTGTAATTCCAATATTAGAGGGATTTACTGTGCATGCAAAAGAGCAGAGAAAAAAGGTGGATGTGATATTTACCCATGATATACATTCCCATCTGAACAGTTTCACAACGGTTCTTGATGGGGAAAAGAGCGAAGTAGGTGGCTTTGCAAGGATTAAGACCATAATTGATGAAAAGAAAGACCAAAATCCCGATACCTTAGTCTTAGACGGTGGGGATTTTTCTATGGGAACACTGGTACAGACCGTCTATGAAAGTGAAGCGGCAGAGCTTCGGATGTTAGGGGAAATAGGCTGTGATGTTACAACGTTGGGAAATCATGAGTTTGATTATCGTTCCAAAGGACTTGCGAATATGTTAAAAAGTGCAGTCTCATGTGAGGATAGTCTGCCGGAACTGGTGGTCTGCAATGTGGACTGGGACGCTATGAAAGAGAAGGGTCTGAACGATGGACAAAAAATGATTGCAGACAGCTTTGAAGCGTATAACGTGAAAGATTATGTGATGCTGGAAAAAGGGGATGTAAACATTGCGGTAATTGGAGTATTTGGAGAAGATTCCCTTGCCTGTGCCCCTACCTGTGAACTGTTATTTGAAGACCCGGTAGAGGCGGTGAAAAAAACCGTAAAAGAGATTCAAGAGAAAGAAAAAGCAGACATGATTGTCTGTGTTTCGCACAGTGGAACATGGGAAGACGAGAGCAAGTCGGAGGATGAAATTCTAGCAAAAAAAGTCCCACAGTTGGATTTGATTGTCAGCGGACATACGCATACAGAACTAGAAGAGCCCGTTGTCCACGGAGACACCTATATTGTTTCCACCGGAGAATATGGAAAGAAAATCGGCTCTATGTCCATGGAACAAAAAGAGGACGGACGCTGGGAACTAAAAGAATATGAACTGATTCCAATTACCACGAACATTCCAACTGATGAAGAGGCACAAGCGAAGATTGACAGCTTTATGGAAGCAGTAGACAGCCAATATCTGTCAGAGTTTGGTTATACGCAAAAACAGGTATTAGCAGAAAATAATATAGAATTCAGCAGTTTGTCTGATTTAGAAGATGAGCATACAGAACATAATTTAGGAAATATCATTGCAGATGCTTACCGCTATGCCGTTATGAATTCAAAAGACTACGACAAAACGCCGGTAGATGTTGCCATAGTGCCAAGTGGAACCATCCGTGACACATACGCATCGGGAGACATTACCGTAGAGAATGTGTTTAATTCCTTTTCACTCGGAATTGGACCGGATGGCATACCGGGATATCCGTTGATTCGTGTCTATCTGACCGGTGAAGAATTGCAGACCGTAGCAGAGGTAGATGCTTCTATTTCGGATTATATGACTACGGCAAGGCTCTATATGAGTGGAATGAATTTCAGTTTTAATCCAAACCGTATGATTTTAAACAAGGTAACAGATCAGTATTTGGTAGATTCAGAAGGAAAAAGGGTGGAGCTGAAAAAGGATAAACTCTATCAGGTAGTTGCAGATCTCTACAGTGGTCAGATGCTTAGTGCTGTAACAGATGCCTCTCACGGAATCCTCTCCGTGGTGCCAAAGAATGCAGATGGAACACCGATAGAGAATTTTGAAGATGTGATTATTACAGAAAACGGTAAGGAAATAAAAGCATGGACAGCAATAGCCCGTTATATGGAATCCTTTGAAGACAGCGATGGAAACGGGATTGCCAATGTACCGGAGGAATACCGGAAACCACAGGGAAGAAAAGTGGTAGAGAACAGTAAAAATATTGGGGAATTGGTAAAAAATCCAAATAAATATGCAGCGATGATGGCTGCCGTACTGGCAGGATTCATTCTTGTCATAGTACTTGTGGTGTTCACCATAAGAATGGTCATAAGAAAGAGGAAAAGAGAATAAATTGGAACGCCTCAACCATAGTTTCATATACTGAGACTATGGGA
>JBJELL010000267.1:0-2026 GCA_051879115.1 Lachnospiraceae bacterium | reverse complement strand
GGTTCCGGGAGATGAGATTGTGGGCTTTGTCACTAGAGGAAGAGGTGTTTCCATTCACAGAACAGACTGTATCAATATCATGAATCTGTCCGAGATTGACCGGGCAAGACTGATTGATGCAGAATGGCAGCAGGGAGCGAATGAGGGAAGCAACGGTCTGTATTTAGCAGAGATTAAAATATATGGACATAACCGAACAGGATTATTAGTTGACATAACAAGAATCTTTACAGAGAGAGATATCGATATCAATGGAATTAATTCTAAGACCAGCAAGCAGGGAATAGCAACGCTGTCCGTATCCTTTAATACAAGAGGAAAGTCAGAACTGCAAAGTCTGATAGAAAAGATTCGTCAGGTGGAGAGCGTCATTGATATTGAAAGAACCACAGGTTGATAGGAATAAGGAGGCAGTATGTCTGATTTAGCAGTAAAACATATGATTGTAGGTGCAGTTGCAACCAACTGTTATTTAGCCATGAATACAAAGACAAAGGAAGCATTGATTATAGATCCGGGTGATTCGGCAAAGAGAATTGCGGAGATTATAAAAGAAGAAGGGGTTACACCGGTAGCTGTTCTTTTAACGCATGGACACTTTGACCATGCTATGGCGGCAGAGGAGTTAGCAGGAGAATTTCAGATACCGATATATGCTCATGAAAAAGAGCAGGAAACTTTAGAAACACCTCGGATTAATCTCTCTGGCATGATTGGACAGAGTCTTATTTTCCATGCAGATAATTATGTAAAAGATGGAGATGTATTAAACCTTGCAGGATTTGAAATCAAGGTACTTCATACGCCGGGACATACCCTTGGCGGCGTGTGCTATTACTTAGAAAAAGAAAAGGTACTCTTTTCCGGTGATACTCTGTTTTGCCAGTCCGTGGGAAGAACGGATTTCCCAACGGGAAGTTCTTCCACTTTGATTCGTTCCATCAAAGAAAAGTTGATGCCCCTTGCAGATGACATCAATGTCTATACGGGACATGAAGATATGACAACAATTGGCATGGAAAGAAAGTACAATCCGTTTTTATAAAAAGACAGTGACAACTGTTCCTAGATTAGAAGTAGAAATCGAGATAAAAAATGATAACAGTGTGTTTAAATGAGGCAGATTTTGAATATGACATCCATTCTCTAGTCAAGGCATTTTATCCAAAAGAGGATGTCAAGGTATTTGCCGACAGAGAAAAAATTGAAGAATTAGAAGCAAAAGAAACTCCATTGTTCCGCATGGAGGTTCTTTTTGAGAGAGAAGAAAATGTGATTCAGGCGAGTGTCCAAGGAGCCGAAGGAAAGGAAGGAGAAATGACACCGGGGTCTATGTGGATTCAGGTGGATTTTTCCGATAGAAAAGAGACAAAGAACCGTCTAAAACGGGGTATCTATCAGATGTTTTCCGATTACACGGGGCAGACCTTACCCTGGGGAACCTTAACGGGAATCCGTCCCACAAAGATTCCAATGGGGATGTTAGAAGAGGGAAAGTCAGAAGATGAAATCCGAAAATACATGGAAGAGACTTATTATTGCAGCAAAGAAAAGACAAATTTAAGCATTGCCATTGCAAAAAGAGAGCTGCATCTTTTAGAAAAGTTAGATTATGAAAAGGGCTACAGTCTCTATATTGGAATTCCTTTTTGTCCAAGCACCTGTCTTTACTGTTCCTTTACTTCCTATCCGTTATCCGCTTGGGAAAAGCAGGTAGATGGTTACTTAGATGCCTTAGAGCGTGAGATAGACTTTACAGCAGAGCGGTGCAAAGACAGGTATCTGAATACCATATATATTGGTGGAGGAACACCTACCACCCTATCACCGGCACAGTTAGACCGACTGATAACAAAAATTAAATCCAGTTTTGATTTATCGCATCTACTGGAATTTACCGTAGAAGCAGGCAGACCGGACAGTATTACCTATGAAAAATTAGAAGTGATAAAAAAACATGGAATTTCTAGGATATCGATCAATCCTCAGACTATGAAGCAGGAGACGTTGGACATCATTGGACGGC
>JBJELL010000266.1:0-8414 GCA_051879115.1 Lachnospiraceae bacterium | reverse complement strand
CTATTGCAAAAGATAGAGGATGAACAGGATGTATTCATCACGATGGATGAGAGGCATTACCGGGTTCACCTGAAAAAGATGCGTTTTGAAAGCATGATACCGGATAACGGAATAATTGCCGTAGAAGATAGAGAGGATTATCTGATTGTGCTCTATCTTTTCGATGAGACTGAGATAAAGAAATATATCCGGGAAAACGAAGAACAGAAGCTGGTGGCATCTTTAGTCTATATTGACAATTATGACGAGGTACTAGACAGCGTCGAGGATGTAAAACGTTCTCTTTTAACAGCATTGATAGAGAGAAAGGTCAGCAAATATTTTTCCAATGCAGATGCACTGGTACAAAAAATTGAAAAAGACAAGTTCTTTGTTGTATTTCAGCACAAATACTTAAAAGAGTTAGAAAAAGATAAGTTCAGTCTGATTGAAGATGTTAAGACGGTAAAAGTGGGAAATGAAATGGCAGTAACCTTGAGTATTGGAATTGGTTACAACGCCGGAACATACAGCCAGAATTATGAATATGCCCGTGCAGCCATGGATCTTGCCCTGGGACGAGGCGGTGACCAGGTCGTTATCAAGGAGCAGGAGCAGATTACTTACTATGGCGGTAAGTCCCAGAAGGTAGAGAAGAATACTAGAGTTAAGGCAAGGGTAAAAGCCGAAGCCTTAAGGGAACTGATGCAGAGCAGAGAGCGTATCTTTGTGATGGGACACCGCATTGCCGATGTAGACTCCTTTGGAGCGGCCATTGGAATCTACTGTGCAGCAAGGGTTCTTGGAAAACAGGCACATATCGTTATTGATGAGGTGACGACATCCCTTCGTCCAATCCGGGATTGTTTTTCCAAAGAAAACGGATATCCGGAAGATTTATGTATCAGCAGTGAGACGGCACTTCACAAAGTAGACAGCCATTCACTGGTTATGGTGGTGGATACGAACCGTCCGAACTATACAGAATGTCCGGAACTTTTGACAAAGACAAAATCCGTTATCGTGTTTGATCACCACAGACAGACCAAAGATGTGGTAGAGAATCCGCTTTTGTCCTATATTGAGCCCTATGCATCCTCCACCTGTGAGATGATTGCAGAGGTATTACAGTATTTTACAGAAAAAATCAAGTTAGAGCCGAGTGAGGCAGATTGTATCTATGCAGGAATTCTGATAGATACCAATAACTTTATGACGAAGACCGGTGTGCGTACCTTTGAAGCGGCAGCTTACTTAAGACGCTGCGGTGCGGAAGTAACCCGTGTCCGTAAAATGTTAAGAAACGATATGGACGCTTATAAAGCAAGGGCTGAAGCGGTACGGCACGCAGAAGTATATCAGGGCAGATTCGCCATATCCGTCTGTCCGGCGGATAATATAGAGAGTCCGACCATTGTTGGAGCACAGGCAGCAAATGAGCTGCTTAACATCATAGGAATTAAGGCATCCTTCGTTTTGACCCAGTATCAGGGCAAGATTTATGTCAGCTCCCGTTCCATAGATGAGATTAATGTTCAGTTAATCATGGAAAGACTTGGTGGCGGAGGACATCTGAATGTAGCAGGAGCACAGCTTACGGACTGTTCCGTAGAAGAAGCAAAGCAGATTATTCAGAAGACCTTAGACGAAATGCTAGAAGAAGGAGACATTGAATAATGAAGATTATTTTATTAGAAGACGTAAAATCCTTAGGAAAAAAAGGTGAGATTGTAGAAGTAAGTGCAGGCTATGCCCGCAACATGATTCTTCCAAAAAAACTTGGTGTAGAAGCAACACCAAAGAATCTGAACGATTTGAAGTTACAGAACCAGCATGCGGATAAAGTAGCGCAGGAAAACTTAGAAAAGGCAAAAGAGCTTGCAAAAGATTTAGAAGATAAGGTTGTAGAAGTAAAAATCAAGACCGGGGAAGGCGGAAAAATCTTCGGTTCCGTATCCACAAAGGAAATTGCGGCAGCGGCAAAAGCACAGATAGGCTTAACATTGGATAAAAAGAAAATGCAGTTAGAAGAACCAATACGTTCCCTTGGTTACCACGATGTTCCAATCAAACTTCATACAAAGGTAACCGGAACCTTACGTGTTAAGGTAACAGAAGAATAAGAGGAGGTTTCTGATGGAAGAAGCCGTAATAAAAAGGGTCATGCCAAACAGCCTAGAGGCAGAGCAGTCTGTTATAGGTTCTATGATTATGGACAGAGAAGCTATCATGTCAGCTTCGGAGATTCTGATAGAAGAGGATTTTTATCATAAACAGTATGGAATCCTGTTTGAAGCGATGCTGGACTTATTCAACGATGGCAAGCCCGTAGATTTGGTAACTTTACAAAACCGTTTGAAGGAAAAGAACGTGCCGCCGGAAATCAGCAGCCTTGAGTATGTGGGAGATTTGGTGGCAGCAGTACCGACCTCCGCAAACGTAAAATATTATGCAAATATCGTAAAAGAAAAGGCATTGCTCCGCAACCTGATACGCACCACAGAGGCAATCGAAAATGCTGCCTATGCACAGACGGACCCGGTAGAGGATATTTTAGCAGATACCGAAAAGAGTATTTTTAATCTCTTGCAGAGTCAGGGCGGCGGAGATTACGTTCCCATCAAAGATGTGGTATTAAATGCTTTAGAAAAAATAGAAATGGCGGCAAAGACGAAGGGAAATGTAACTGGTATTCCAACGGGATTCATTGATTTGGACTATAAGATGTCAGGATTGCAGCCGTCGGATTTGATTCTCGTAGCGGCAAGACCGTCTATGGGAAAGACCGCTTTCGTTTTAAATATCGCACAATATGTGGCATTTCACGAAGATGAGTGTACCGCAATCTTCAGCCTTGAGATGTCAAAAGAGCAGTTAGTCAACCGTCTCTTTGCGCTCGAATCCCATGTAGATGCACAGTTACTCCGTTCCGGTAATCTGGCAGACTCCGACTGGGAAAAGCTGATAGAAGGAGCCGGTACCATTGGAAAGTCCAAGCTCATCATAGACGATACACCGGGTATCTCCATATCCGAACTTCGCAGCAAATGCCGGAAGTACAAGTTAGAACATGATTTGAAACTGGTCATCATTGACTACTTACAGTTGATGACAGGCTCAGGAAGAAGTATCGATTCCAGACAGCAGGAGATTTCCGATATCTCCCGTTCCCTGAAATCCTTAGCAAGGGAGTTAAACGTTCCTGTCATTGCACTTTCACAGCTTAGCCGTGCGGTAGAGCAAAGACCGGAACACCGTCCGATGCTTTCCGACCTTCGAGAGTCTGGAGCCATCGAGCAGGATGCCGATGTAGTAATGTTCATTTACCGCGATGACTACTACAACAAAGACAGCGATATGAAAGGAATTGCAGAAATCAATATTGCAAAACAGAGAAACGGCCCAATTGGAACTGTCAATCTGGTATGGCTTCCGCAATACACAAAATTTGCCAACATGGAAAAAAAGTAGAAAAACACGAATGGTGCAGATACAGTCAGAATCCTGGCTGTGTCTGTTTTTTTGTGTCATATTTACACGATGAAAACTTCTTGTAAAGAACCTGTCCTTTGTTATAATAAAATAAGATACTGCATAGGAGGTAAGAATAGTTGGAAAAAGTACGTTACATAATTTCAGATGCTGCACAAATGATTGATGTAGAATCGCATGTATTACGTTACTGGGAAGAAGAACTGGGATTAAAAGTTCCGCGCAACGAACTTGGACACCGGTATTACACGAAGGAAAATATTGAAGAATTTCAGAAGATAAAAGACTTAAAAGAAAAAGGTTACCAATTAAAAGCGATAAAGATGCTGTTACAAGGGGAAGAACCGCTTTCCTTACCGGAGGCAGCAGAAGAGATTCCGGAGATAAAGGTTATCGGTGCAGAAGAAAAGATGGAACAGTTCCAAAACCTGATGACAGGCATTGTAAAAAAAGCCATTGAAGAGAACAATCAGGCGTTGGGGATTTCCGTAGGTGAACAGGTAGGAGAAAAAGTCCTCAAAGAAATGAACTACCTGATACGGGAACAGGATGAGATGGCAGAGGAGCGATATCGTAAATTAGATGAGGCAATCCGTCAGCATCACAAATCCAGAAAGCTGTTCCGTAAGGAAAAATCCAAGGATAAAGCCTTACAGCCAAAGACCACCTAGAAAAACATATTTAGCCAAAAAATAAAACCGTCACAACTGTGACGGTTTTACTTATCATGTACGAATTATTCAGCTTCGATAGCTCCTGTAGGACAAGCACCTGCGCAAGTACCACAGTCTACACATGCAGAAGCATCGATTTCATATTTGCTATCACCAGCAGAGATAGCACCTACTGGACACTCACCTTCGCAAGTACCACAGTTAACACAAGAATCTGTAATAACGTATGCCATTTTAGTTTCCTCCTTATATTATAGTTTTACTCATCGCAGATAACCTCTGCGCTTAGTCACATTTTATTACAAAAACAGCATAAATACAAGTGAAAAATACTTCAAATACGAAATGCATTGAAAAAAGAACCAAAAGGTATTATACTACAAAAGGAAACTGTCTAAGGACAGGCATAGAGATAGGAGGTAAGCAGATGGCAAAGGTTACAAAATCCACCATGATTGGTGAATTACTTCGAATCGATGAGAATATTGCACCGCTTCTTTTAGGAATCGGAATGCATTGCCTTGGATGCCCATCTTCCCAGATGGAGACTATCGAAGAAGCAGCAATGGTTCATGGAGTGGATCCTGATGGATTAGTAGAAGACATTAACAACTTCTTAGAGCAGCAGGGTTAATAAAGCGTAAAATAAAAAGAGAGGAAGTTCCTCTCTTTTTTTCATGCTGTCTATAAATCTGCAAGTACGGAAAGTGCATTGGAAGATACGATGCGTTCATAGTGTTCTTCAAAGTATGCCGCCGTTGCATCGGTGTAACGTTCCTGGTGTGCATATTCGGAAAGAATGTTGCAGACCTTGTTGAAATCTTCCGGTGTATGATTTCCTTTGTGGATAACTAGATAGAATTTTTTCGTTGCCGGGTTTTTATATAAATCATTCTGTTCATGATAAAAACCATTTAGCACATGAGCTAATCTGGTAACATTATCTAAGCTTTGGAAAATAAACAGCTTGGTAATATCCGTCATGACATCCACAGAATCCTTTTCCTTTTTCGTATTCTCCTTAGAAGAAAAGGTAGCTTCTAAAGGAACGAAGTCGGACACCTGTTTCAGTTCTTTTTCAGCACGCTGGCGTTCTTCCTGAATCTTTCTGTAAAGTCCTAAGATATCGTCAGCACCTTCCGCCGGAATAGATACATTATCATCTGACGGATAGGAATCAAAATCACTCTCATCTCCCTCTGAAAATTTAGAGAAACGAGTATCAATTTCTTCCGGATATTCTACCTTTGTGATGATCAGAATAATGGTATCTGCTGACAAAGGAATTGCTTCTATCATAAGAGGAATATCTTCCGCCTCGAAACCAAATTCATAAGCTGCCTGTTGCATCATATCACGAAAGAGTATCTTTGCCTTTTCTGTTCCATAAGCCAATTCACTTAACTTCAACTGGCGGTCAGCAAGGTCTTCCTTCGTTAAAGTACAACGAATCTGGTTATCATTTACTTTCTCTATTTTCATAAAATCACTTCCTTTACAAGAAACTCAAGTAATTGGTACTATTATTATAATCAAATATCTTAAATATGTAAATGTAATTTTAAGGAAAGGGAATATAAAAAAAACATAAATTTTGTAAAAAAAGGGAAAATTAGGTTGTTTTCCACAATCTGTTGTGATATAAAAATGATATGAGATACCTTTCTCAAAGATTCGTAAAACTACAGAAACTCAATGTCATTCATACTTCATTTTGAATTCAAGACATTTGTAGTTTTATCTGGAAAACAGGCCGAACCTGTTTATCAAAGATTTTCCAAGATATAGACAAATCAAAGACAAGAAAAAGATGGATTATTTTATATTTAACGGAAAGGGAGTCTCTTAGAAACATTCTAAGCGAATGGTGAAAAGAGGTGATACAAGTTATTGGATATTTGAAATCTGAAATCTGCATACATAGAGGGACAAGGTGATATAGGGATAAAAAAGATAAGAAAAAAGATAACCCGGAAAAAAGTATTTTGGATTTCGATTATCCTGTAATAAAAGAAAAAGAATATGTAATATATCACGAAAATCCTTTTGGAAGCGGGAGAAGAGAGGAATGAGAGGAAGACAGGAAAAAGAAGTAATGACGCTGTTTATGGAACTTCGGACATTGGAGGAATACGGAGTTGGAATCTGGATGGAGGGAAGAATCAGCAGTTCTAAGAGTGTAATGGAGACCATGTTCGTAAATGAAGATTCCATATATATGAGAGACTATGTTTTTAGTGAGGGGGTGTTACAGGAAATACGTTTTGATAAGATAACAAATAGATAAAAAAGAATCTGAAATGCCTGCAAAGGGGCTGTCACAAAGGTGGCAGTCCCTTTTTCTACACTTGCATTCCCCTAGGGGTGTGGTATAATGTTCGCGAAAGCAATGAGCAGTGCTAAAGCACCGTTCACCACACTAAGGGAGGTAACACATGAAGAAAAAAACATCACCAATCCTTGCCGTTATGCTTTTAGTTATTGTTGTCATACTAATGTTAGCAGGAAAAGCGGTGATTGAAAAATACGTTCCATCAAAGGAAAAAGCTGATTTAAAAGAATACTTTCAACTGACAGAGGCGGAGGATACAGCCGTCATTGTAGACAATGCAAAGCAGGATACAACAGCTAAGTTAGTAGCTGGAAAAATCTATGTGGAATATGAGTTTTTACAAGACAGTTTAAACCAGAGATTCTACTGGGATGCCAATGAGAACAAACTTCTCTACACAACCCCAAAAGAAGTCATTTCCGTAAATGCAGGAAGCAGCGACTACTACGTTGCAAAAGAAAAACACACCGAGAACTATACCATCGTCTATGCTGATGCCGATAAGGCATACATAGCCTTAGACTTTGTGAAAAAATACACAAATCTCGAATACAAGATGTTCAAAAAACCAAACCGTATCATGATAACAAGGACATGGGGAGAAATTGTAACTGCACCAATCAAAAAAGATACGGAACTTAGAATAAAAGGCGGCATTAAGAGTCCGATACTGAAAAATCTTGAAAAAGATGAAAAAGTAACTATCGTAGAAGAGGGTAAAAAATGGACAAAAGTATGTACCTCTGACGGTTATATCGGATATGTAAAAAACCGCCGCATTGGAAAGACAGTGACAGAAAAACTTACCAGCGATTTCAAAGAGCCGGAATTTACCCATTTATTAAAGAAAGAAAAAATCAATATGGCATGGCATCAGGTCACAGAAGAGGCAGCAAACAGCTCCCTTGCTGAGGTGCTTTCTGCTACGAAGGGAGTAAATGTCATTTCCCCGACCTGGTTCTACTTAAATGACAACGAGGGAGGAATCAAGTCTTTAGCAAGCAGTGATTATGTAACCTATGCACACCAGCATAACGTGGAAGTCTGGGCATTGGTCAGCAATCTGGAGAATCCCGATGTGGATACCACAAAGGTATTGACACATACCTCATCGAGAGAAAACCTGACAAATAACTTGATTTCCATGGCAATCCAGTATGATTTAGATGGAATCAATGTAGATATAGAAGCATTAGCCGCAGAAGCAGGAGACGGATACATCCAGTTCATCCGTGAGCTGTCCATCAAATGTGAGAAAAATGATATTATACTTTCCGTTGATAATTATGTTCCATCTTCTTACACGGCGTTTTATAACCGTGCAGAGCAGGCACTTTTTGCAGACTATGTAATCATTATGGGATATGATGAACACTATAAGGGCTCAGAGAAAGCAGGTTCCGTAGCATCCATTGATTTTGTAAAGAAAGGAATTGAAGATACTTTAAAAGAGGTTCCAAAGGAACAGGTTATTTTGGGAATGCCGTTCTATACAAGACTCTGGAAAGAGACTCCGGGAGAAGGAGATAAGGTTACGGTAACATCAGAAGTTGTGAGAATGAATGCACAGCAGACAGTAATCAATAATAGTGGAGCTGTTCAGAAATGGTCTGATAAATATGGACAGTATTATTTAGAATATACACAAGATGGCTCGACCTATAAGATGTGGATGGAAGAAGAAAAATCCATTGAGCAGAAGCTAAAGGCTGCAAAGAGTGCAAAACTTGCCGGAACTGCCGTATGGAAATTGGGCATGGAAAATGCCTCCGTATGGGATACCATTATAAAATATGTAAATTAATAATCGTTAAACTTAAATAATGGAGCTGTCGCACGAATTATGTATTGCTGCTGATAGAGTAGGTTATCGGAAGATTGATTATTCTTGAAATAAATCATGGATTTTTTTGATAATATGTGGCATTCCGTTACCA
>JBJELL010000265.1:0-2049 GCA_051879115.1 Lachnospiraceae bacterium | reverse complement strand
TCCTGTTTCCACATGATTTTCTGTTATTATTGTAGTACATTCACATTTTCCTCCGCTCGTTTCAACGGTTTCAAAAGAGACTCTGCATTACTGATAAATAGATCCTTTGTTCGTTCCGTTATATAGATTTCCCATAATTTTTTATGTATCTCTCTTACAGTAATTCCATTGCACTGATTCTCTAACATCTTCAGAAATGGAAAAATCATCGTTTTTTGAATATCCTTCCCTTCAAGTACATGATGTTCTTCCTGTCCGTACACCTCATATAGACATTCCAATATAATATTCATATCTGTCACAAACTTTATCATTGGTTTTTCATACTTCCTTTTCTGCACGGCTGCCATCTGAAACTCCTTTCACATCCGGACGGTTAATCCATCAAGCCTTTTCAGCGGCAGTCCCACCAGATACCAGTCTTCATCCATTTCAATCCGGACCGGCACCCAGACATCATTAATTTTCACTTCAAAACATTCTCCACAATGCAGACCGCCATAATAGGATTCCATTCCAAATCGGATATCATAACGTCCACTTTCCTTGTCATAAAAAAGATTACCTTCTCGTTTCTCGCTCATTCTATTATTCCTCCTGAAAAATTATCTTTTATACTTAGTAATAGTGACGTTAATCTGGTGATTGCAAAATCTCAGGATGTTTTTCTAAATATTTTTTTCGATAGCGATAAAACGTCGTGTGGGATAATCCTAATTCTTTCCGAAGCTCTGTCGGTGTAATCTCTCCGGCAATTACTTTTGAAAATGCTGCATCAAACTCATCTTCCCCGATTGCTGCAGGTCTTCCATAATCATCCCATTCTCCTCGGAGCTTCTTCATTTCAATGCCTTCTCTCTGACGCTTTTCTTTTTTCTCAATTTCTGCCTGTGCCATAGAAGCATAGAGTTCCAGCATCATATTATTGATGGTTTCCATCATAAGACAAGCCATGGTGTTATCCATTTTTGACATATCCATCAATGTAGTCGGCAGCTCCAGAACCATTAGCCGCACGCCCATTCCCTGCAGTCGTCGGATCTGCTCCATGGTATCCTTCTTATTCCTGCCCAACCGGTCCAATTCCGTAATAATCAAAATATCTCCTGACCGCAGAACATCTTCTACCAGAACAGTGTATCTTGGTCTGTTGAAATTCTTCCCTGTCTGCTGATCCGTAAAGATATTTTTCAGCTCCATTTCGTGTTCCTTACAGTATTGACGTATCTCCTGAATTCCCCTGTCAAGATGCTGCTCCCTGGTGCTGGTCCTGTGATAACCGTATACAGCCATTTTGCGCTCTCCCTTCTGCGAATGTTCCAAAATGTAGGCTTTTCTTTTGGAATATTCCAAAAGGAATTATCCATACATTTCGGTACAAAAATCACGTATCTTTTTTCATATTCCAAATTGTGTACTTTTTGAAATATGCTCTACCTACTCTGTACGCAGAAGAAAAGCGAAACGCAACTTACATACATAAAAAACCCCAGAAGATTACTCCTCCGGGATTGCAAACTTATATCCAACACCTCGAACTGTTATCACATATTGGGGATTTCTTATATCTTTCTCTATTTTTTTTCTTAGGTTACAAATAATGTGATAAATAGAATCATCTATATTTTCCATCATCTTTTCTCCATACACTTTCTCATAAATCTGCTCCTTAGTAAATACCCATCCCGGATATTTAGCCAAATAAAACAATGCTTGAAATTCCTGACGATTTAATTGTATAGTTTCACCATTCTTTTGAACTATTTGCCTCTTAGAATCTATTTCCAATCCAGGAAAAGAAAGTGCAAACGTATCTTCCTCATTAACAATCATATCTGATAATGATGCTAGAATTGTTTCTGAAATTCCTTTTTCATCTTCTTTACGCATAATAATTTCTACTTTCCCTTTTTATCACCTACTCCCAAATTTATAATTATGCTTATATAAATTTACAAACTCTACCAAAGATTACATAGACACATCTGTTGTTATTGGAAATAATTTTGTAAATGGGATACAAACTACAATAAGCTCTAAGCCTAATAT
>JBJELL010000264.1:0-8538 GCA_051879115.1 Lachnospiraceae bacterium | reverse complement strand
AGGAGCCGGATCCGGCACTTGGAAATGGAGGCCTGGGACGTTTGGCAGCATGCTTTATGGAATCCCTTGCTACCCTTGGATATCCGGCATATGGATGTGGTATCCGTTACCGTTATGGTATGTTCAAGCAAAAAATCGAGAATGGTTTTCAGGTAGAAGTACCGGACAACTGGTTAAAACACGGTTATCCATTTGAACTTAGAAGACCGGAACATTCTTTTGAAGTAAAATTCGGCGGTTATGTCCGAGCAGAAGCGGGCGAAAATGGAAGAACGAAATTCATCCACGAAGGATACCAGTCTGTCAATGCCGTTCCATACGATATGCCGATTGTAGGTTATGGCAATAATGTGGTAAATACCCTTATGATTTGGGATGCAGAGCCAATGAACTGTTTTGAGTTAGACTCTTTTGACAAAGGAGATTATCACAAAGCCGTAGAGCAGGAAAATCTTGCGAAGAATTTAGTCGAGGTACTCTATCCAAACGACAACCACGTTGCAGGAAAGGAACTGCGTTTAAAACAGCAGTATTTCTTCGTATCTGCAAGTGTACAGCGTGCCGTAGCACGTTTTAAGAAAAATCACCCGGATATTCATAAGTTACCGGAAAAGGTAACCTTCCAGTTAAACGATACACATCCAACGGTAGCAGTAGCTGAGTTAATGCGTATTCTCTTAGATGAGGAAGGTTTAGAATGGGATGAAGCATGGGAGATTACAACGAAGACCTGTGCATACACAAACCATACCATCATGGCAGAGGCATTAGAAAAATGGCCGATTGAGATTTTCTCAAGACTTCTTCCAAGAATCTATCAGATTGTAGAAGAAATCAACCGCCGCTTCATCTTAGAGATTCAGAAGAGTTATCCGGGCAACCAGGATAAGATTAATAAGATGGCAATCGTTTTTGATGGTCAGGTAAAGATGGCACATCTTGCAATCGCAGCAGGATATTCCGTAAACGGTGTAGCAAGACTTCATACAGAAATTTTAAAGAATCAGGAATTAAAAGATTTCTACGAGATGTTCCCGCAGAAATTCAACAATAAGACCAACGGAATTACACAGCGTCGTTTCTTAATGCATGGAAATCCGCTCCTTGCAGACTGGGTAAGCAATAAGATTGGAAACGACTGGATTACAGACCTGCCACATCTGAAAAAATTAGAAGTTTATGCAGATGATAAGAAAGCACAGCAGGAGTTCATGCAGATTAAATACCAGAACAAACTTCGTCTGGCTGAATATATCCAGAAGCACAATGGAATTGAGGTAAATCCTCGTTCTATCTTCGACGTACAGGTTAAGAGACTCCATGAGTACAAGAGACAGCTTTTAAATATTTTACATGTTATGTATCTGTATAACGAGTTAAAAGAGCATCCGGAAATGGAATTTTATCCAAGAACCTTCATCTTCGGAGCAAAGGCAGCAGCAGGATATAAAAATGCAAAACTGACCATTAAGTTAATCAACAGCGTAGCAGATGTTATCAATAACGATAAGAGCATTGACGGTAAAATCAAGGTGGTATTTATCGAAGATTACCGTGTATCCATTGCAGAGTGGATTTTTGCCGCAGCAGATGTATCGGAACAGATTTCCACAGCAAGTAAGGAGGCCTCCGGTACAGGTAACATGAAGTTCATGTTAAACGGTGCACCGACCCTTGGAACTATGGATGGAGCAAATGTGGAAATTGTAGAAGAGGTTGGAGAAGAGAATGCATTTATCTTCGGTATGAGTTCTGATGAGGTTATCGCTCACGAAAGAAACCGTGACTATCATCCAATGGATATCTTCAATCAGGATCAGGATGTCAGAAAGGTATTGATGCAGCTAATCAACGGATTCTACTCACCGAATGACCCAGAGTTATTCCGTGATTTGTATAACTCCCTGTTAAATACACAGTGTACACAGTTTGCAGACACTTACTTCATTCTGGCTGATTTCCGTTCTTATGTGGAAGCACAGAAAAAGGTAATGGAAGCCTATAAGGATGAGGAAAGATGGGCGAAGATGGCAATCTTAAATGTTGCAAATGCCGGTAAGTTCTCATCGGACAGAACCATTCAGGATTATGTGGATGATATCTGGAAGCTGGATAAGATTACTGTGGATATGAGTGAGATTGAGGATTAAAAACTGATAATAAAAAGCATGTGCAAAAAGATGGATTGCACATGCTTTTTTTTAATATAGAAATATTTAGGACATATGATTCTCACACCAGGTAAGAATATCCCCATATATCTGATTTCTATCCAGCTCATTTAAAATCTCATGACGGTCATTCTCATATAGACGGAACGTAATATCTGTAATACCTGCGTTTTGCAGTTGCCGATATACTTTTTCTACGCCTTTTCCAAAATCGCCAACAGGATCATCTTTGCCGGAAAGGAGGAAGACAGGAAGATCCTTAGGAATCTTTTTGGCATTTTCTAACTGATTATCATACAACACCGTTTCAAACAGACAAAGGTATGCTCCCAGTGAAAAATAAAAAGTACAGTATGGATCACAGTAATATTTTTTAACAATATCAGAATCCTTAGTTAACCAACTGTTTTCTGCGATGCTGCCATCTGCAGAGAATTTCTTAAAAGGCTTTCCACGAGTCATTTTTTCTACAAGTCCACTGCGATAATTCCAGCCGTGGAATTTTGCTAAAAATTTGCAGGTGGCAATAGCAATCTTTGTAGCGTTATCTTCGACGGTGCCGGTTCCCATAATAAATGCACCTGCCAGATGCTCACCATATATCGTCAGATATTTTCTTAGCAGATAAGAGCCCATGCTGTGTCCGAGCATAAAATATGGTTTGTCAGGATATTGCAGTTGTATTAGCTTTCTCAGTTGGTGCATATCGTCGACAAGAAGAGTGCTACCATCTTTTTCACAGATATGTCCTAAGTCTTCTGCGAAAGCAACAGAGTGACCATGTCCAAGATGATCGTGTCCCACAACGAGAAAACCAGATTTAGTTAAAAATTCTGCAAAATCGTTATATCGTTCTATGTATTCCATCATTCCGTGAGAGATTTGAAAAACAGCTCGTACATTGTTGTCTTCTGGAATCCATTTTATGGCATGAATGCTATTTTGTTTATCGGTGGATAAAAATTGAAAAGTTTCTTTGATAGACATTGATAATTCCTTTCTTTTGTGCGTTTTAACTGGATTAGATAATATTCTAGAAATAAGATTGCTTGAAGTCAATGGGACGAAAATGCTATACTGTAGCAAACATGGGACAGTAACAGTAAAATGTGTAAATATATTTGGAGGATTAGAGATGGCAAAATGTATTGATGATGTACTGGTAATCGCATTGAGGAAAAAAATGCGGGAAAAGAATTTAGATCAGATAACAGTAGCAGAGCTGGTGGAATCAGCAGGTATTAACCGAAAGACATTTTATAATCATTTTTCGTCACTTGCAAATCTAATCTGTTATATTATCCAAAAAGGCTTAAAAAAAACTGCGGGTGGAAAAATAGAACCCTATATATGGGACATTGCTTTGAAAGATTTTTTATATGAAGTGAAGGAAAATGCGGATTTTGTAAGACAAGTACTGGAATCAAAATATGTATCTGAAGTTGGATGGTGTTTTCGAAGAGAGTTGGAAAAAGAAATTACGGTGTATGTTAAAGCATTTAAAACTTTGATGGAGGAAATGGAGGGAACAGTCATAGAACTTACGAATCGTCAGGAAAAAAGTCTCGTTAAATTCTATGTAGCACTGATGTTTGCTTTGGTGGAAGACTGGATTTTAAATGGAATGGAAGAACCAATTGAGGAATATGTGGAAGTCGTTAAGAGACTAGCAAGCAATGGAATCAGTGCCGGAATATATTTTTATAAAGAAAATAATCACCCAGATTAATAATGGATAGAGGGGAGTTACATCCCCTCGCAATCGAATTCTATCAGCCCTTGCTTTAACACATCGGCTGCCTTTTTTCCATCACCATTACGGATACATTCTAAAAAGAATTCCAACCGTTTTATGCAAAAATCAATCCCGGATCTGCGGATATACTCTTCCCAAAAGGTCAGTCCCGCAGGCATAAAGGCATTCATAATTAATGGGGTAAGAGTATTGCCACTTAAAAAGACAAGGGTTCTGTGAAAGTAAAACAGGGCATGGGAAAGTGTGTGGATATCCTCTTTAGAGGCTGTCTTTGCATCTTCTAATAGTTTTTCTAAAACCTTCAAATCCTCTTCGGTGTGATTCTTACCAAGGGCTTCTAATGCCGGACATTCCAGATATATTCTGATATCCAAAAGACTCCGCATGGTTTTTTTATCCAGGCGGCCACTGTTATATTTCATAATTGCCATAAGAGTATCCAGGTTTCCGTTCTGTGCATAGTCTGCTACAGTAACCCCTTTACGACTGACCACATCTAAAAAACCAAGTCTGGACAATTCGCGGATTCCTTCGTGAATGACTGTCTTACTGATTTTCATTTCATCGGAAAGCTCCCGCTCGGTAGGGAGACTGTCTCCCGGTTTTAATTCCCCTGAGAGAATCATACCTTCTATTTTCTGCATAAATAGTTCTTTGATTGTAGGAGCTACAATTTCACCAAATTTCATTACACTGCCTCCTTTTGTGGTCTGACCAAGACCTTATAATAAATATAGCATTTTTTAGTGATTCTATCAATGGTTTTTCGACAAAAAAGCAGATATATTGAAACCAACATCATATAAAATTGCCCATTCTATGGAAATAAGGAGGAAAAGCATGAAAAACAAAAGTGTAAACAGAAAATTAGCGGATAAACAGGTGCGTTTGAAAGTTGCAAATAAGTATATGTACATAGGCGGTTTATTTGCAGGTGTTTTTTCGTTGCTGATGTTGATATTAGCACCGGGAATGTTTGGAAAAGACAATAGAATTTTTGTCTATATAGAAGCTGCGCTAACAGCACTGTATGCGGTATATGGATTGTTTTTTAATTTTCTGGATAAGAATCATCCGACGGCTGCAAGGCGTGGTCAGGTTTATATCCAGCTCGCCATTTATATCGTTGCAAATTTAGGAAGTGGGAACATAGCTGTTCTGACTATGGTCTATGGTCTGCTGATTATAGCCATCATGTATGAACACGTACTGATGATAGATTGCTGTTCCTATACTATTTTTGTACTGGGAATTATAAAAATCGCCTATATGTGGAAACTGAGTTCTCCTGTTACTACGGATATGAGAAATGAATATATTGCCCAGTTGATGGTGGTGGGAGTGTTGACTTTTGCAACCGATATGATTGCACGTTTGAATGATGCCTTTAACCGTGCAGCCAAAGCAGTGCTCTTAGATGAAAAAGATGAACAGAAGCGGATTTTAGACGAGGTATTAGAGGTTGCAGAAGTGGTACAAAAAGGTTCTATGGATGTAGGAAACATTATTTCAAAATTAAAAGAGTCCTCGGAAAATGTTTCCCTTTCCATCGAAGAAATCAGTAACGGAAACCAGAATACCTGTGAAAGCGTGGAACATCAAAGCCGGATGACCCAAAGCATATCAGAGAGCATTAATATGGCTGCCGAAAAGACAAATGAGATGGCGGAGGCTTTTCTTGGAGTAGAAAAAGAAGTCAGACGGGGAATGGAGCTGATGAAGCTTTTAGACAGTCAGTCGGATGTAATTGAGGAAAAGAGTGAATTAGCTGTAGAAGCCATGGGAAAATTAAGCCGCCGTACAACAGATATGGCAGATTTTACAGAAGAAATTTTAAATATTTCCAGCCAGACCAATCTGCTTGCGTTAAATGCATCTATAGAGGCAGCCAGAGCCGGAGAAGCAGGAAAAGGATTTGCAGTTGTAGCAGATGAAATCAGAGAGTTGTCAGATGCCACCAGACAGACAACGGAAAAAATTGCAACACTCATCAAAGAGCTGAATGCGGAAGCAGAATATGTATCAGAGGCAGTCGGAATGGCAAAGGAAGCCGTGACAACGCAGAATCAGGCGATTGCAGATACAGGAAGTGCATTTTCCAATGTGGGGGACAGTGTGGAAAATTTGAACGACTTAGTAATGGGTATCAAAGAAAGTGCGTCGGAACTTCTAGTATCGAACAATGAAATTATCGACAGTATATCACAGCTTTCAGCAGTAACGCAGGAGGTAACGGCAAGTTCGGATGCAGTCAGCCGTATTGCAGATGAGAATAGAGAGAGTGCGGTAGATGCTAACGGAAAGCTCAATGAGGTAATTCACATCTTCCAAAGACTGGATGAATTTACGAAAAAAGAGTAGAGACTAAATCTTGGTCAGACCAAGAGCATAAATAATCATATGGAAAATTCAGCTATGTTGTCGATTGAAAAACGTCGAAAATTCAACTAAAATCTAATTGTTAAAAAATAGACATTGTTCGGACGAACAAAGAAGACCATAGTCTGGTCTAAGTATAATAAAATTATCGGAGGTGTATACTCATGGAAAAACACGTTGATGTTGTAGTAATTGGTGCCGGTAGCGGAGGACTCGGTGCGGCACTTTATACATCAAAAATGGGAATGAAAACTTTGGTGTTGGAACGCCACAATTTACCGGGCGGGGCCGTAACCAGCTTTGTCCGCGGACGATTTGAATTTGAGGCAGCTTTACATGAAGCCTGTGAAGTAGGTCCAAAAAACAAACGTGGTACATACGGAGCATATTTGGATGCTATGGGTGTGGACATTGATTGGAGAAATGATGACCATACATTCCATATGGTAGTACCATCAGAAGGCATTGATGCACATATGCCTTGCGGAGTACAGAATTTTATCGATGAGATGGAACGTCAGGTGCCGGGATGCCGTGAAAGTATAGCACATTTCTTTGAGGTAGCGGAAAAAGGACTCGAAGGATTCCGCTATATGACAGAGAATGCACCGGCAAATTATTTTGAGGGAACTCCGGGGGCAACAGTTCAGAAATTGAAACATGATACACAGTTGACAAAATTAAAAACAACGCTTGCAACAAAATATCCGGATTTTCTTCGTATGGCATCTCTTACCATTAATGAAGGTATGGATGTATTGGAAATTCCGAAAAAGGCACAGAACATTATGAGCTCTTATTGGGTATATCTGGGTGCACCGCCAAAGGAGATGGACTTCTTTACCAATGCCATTATGTTATTGGCATATGTTGACTTAGGTGCAGCAGTTCCATCCATGAAATCTCACGAAATTTCACTGGCATGTGATAAGACAATCCGTGATAATGGTGGTGAAATCTGGTATAACACAGAAGTAAAAGAATTGATTGTAAAAGATGGCAGAGTTATTGGTGTTAAGACGGATAGATGGGATATTTATGCAAAAGAAGTTATTTCTAATGTCAATCCACACATTGTACTTGGAAATATGTTAGACCAGAAAGAATTACCGGAAAAAGTATTGAAATATTACAATTCCAAAGATTTGGCATTGAACCTGTATACCACTTATCTTGGACTGGATATTTCCGCAAAAGATTTGGGTGTAGATACATATTCCAGTCTGCTTGGAACCACCAGTGACGGAGATGAATTATATGATAAGGCACATCAGCGTTACAGCAATGGTTATACGATTGTGAATTGTCTGAATCATATTATTCCTGAATCTTCACCAGAAGGAACCTGTACTCTATTCTTAACAGGTATGACATTTGGTGATGTATGGAAAGATGTAAAACCGGAAGAATACCGTCGTGAAAAACAGAAAATCGCTTCGCAGATGATTGAACAGGCAGAGGAAGCGATGGGAATAGATATTCGTTCCCATATTGAAGAAATTGAGATTGCCTGTGCTCCTACCTTTGTAAGATACATGGGTACGCCAAATGGAACTCCTTACGGCTATCAGATAAAAACTAATGATGGAATCCCTATGCGTTGTATGAACGAGGGAGAGTATCATCAGATTCCGGGACTCCACTTCTGTGGTGCTACTGGAATTTTAACAGACGGATTTAACTGTGCCTGTATGTCAGGTGCGAAATCTGCCCAATATGCAGTGGAAAAAATCAAAGCAGAGAGCAAAAGTTCTGCTAAGAGTCGTTAAGAGGAGGATAGAAAATGGCTAAGAATTTAAATGAAATCAATATTAAGGACTTTACAAAATTAGCAGCCACCAGACAGAGCGACGTGGACGCTGCAAAGGCAACCCCTCTGCCAAAAGAGGAGGCCTATTCTGCTAACTGGTTGAAACAACAGCTTCATCCGGAACATCAGTATTTTGTAATTTCCAAAATCGTAGACCACGGCGAAGGGGTAAAATGCTTTACCTTTGTGCCGGACCCAGAGAGCAATACAGACCATGTGGCTTATTTTGCACCGGGACAGTATTTAAGTGTAAATCTGAATATCGATGGAATGCCGGTAACCCGTGCCTATTCTATTTCCTCTTCACCGAAAATGGCAACTGAAGGAGAGATAGAACTGACCATCAAACAGGTGCCGGGAGGATTGGTGTCTAACTGGGTTCACGAGAATTGGAAAGTGGGAACAAAAGTAGATACCTCAGG
>JBJELL010000263.1:0-8577 GCA_051879115.1 Lachnospiraceae bacterium | reverse complement strand
TGCCTTGGGCATCCCGCAGATGGGGCACTTCCAGTCATCGGGAAGGTCCTCGAAGTTCCACTGGTAATTAAGAAAATTGCTATCCGTTCTGTCTATACCTCGGCGGCATTAGCGAATACGTCTACGATAACGAATATTGGAAATATCTCGGTGAAAGAGGAGTATGAGCCTTATATAGAGGGATTTCATGCCTACCTGGCGATGTCGAAAGGGCAGAATCTGAAGGGAACAATCTGTTCCTACAAAGATACGCTGGTATTTACCTTTAGTTTTATTTTAAAAGATACCTCCGTACAGAAAGCCTTTTTTAGAAAATTAGCAGATGACGGACTGGATGTGTCCATAGAAAGTAATGGAGTATGTTATGAGTAAATGCAGGAATTGTAAAATAGAAATTTTAGATCATACAAATGTCTGCCCACTGTGTCACTGCGTGGTGGAGCAGGATGAGACAGAGCCTTTGGAAAGATATCCGGATGTGGGGGTTATAGAGAAAAGGTTTGCACTGCTGGTGCGCATCTATCTGTTTCTTGCCGTGGCAGTGGAGGCACTGTTAGTGTATATCAATGTTCATCATACGGGAGGAATCTGGTGGAGTGCTATTACAGCAGGAGTCTTTCTCTATGTCTTTCTGGTGCTGAGAATCGGAGTGCAGAATGATGCAGGATACCGAAGTAAAATGATATGGCTGACGGTGCTTGCCATCCTGTTAATCTATATGATAGACAGGGTAGTAGGATATCAGGGCTGGTCTTTGAACTACGTGCTGCCGGCAGGTGTAATACTGCTTAATGCTGCCATTGTGGTTCTTATGATTATTAACTGGAGAAACTGGCCAAGCTATCTACTGTTTCAGATGTTTTGCATTTTGTGCAGTATGCTGCCAATTTTTCTTTGGAAAAAAGGTTATATTACGAAACCATTTTTAAGTGAAATAGCACTGACTATTTCCGTGCTCTTATTTTTGGGAACCTTTATTATTGGAGGAGGAAAGGCACGGGCAGAACTAAAGAGGAGATTTCATGTATAGGGAATGGGAGATATTATGACGGAGAGTATCAGAGGAAAAGTAATTCGGGATTTGATTGCAAGATTCTCAAATGATTTGCTGATAGGAAAGAAGATAAAAAGCGGAGAGCTTCGTAAAAAGATTGTAGAGATAGAGCCGGAGTGGAAGTGTCCGGAACATCTCAGCAATCAGGTAATAGAGATGGAAAATTTCACAATGGAGTTATTAGAGCCGTTAGAAGAAAAGAGTGGAAAAGTCATTTTACAGCTTCATGGCGGAGGATATGTGGCGGCTATGAAGAACGCCTATCGTTCTTTTGCAGCACTCTACAGTGAGATTGGAAAAGGGTGCAGTGTTTTAACCCTTGATTATCGTGTGGCACCGGAAAATCCATATCCGGCAGCATTAGAGGATGCAGTTACCGCTTATCACTGGTTGATAGAACAAGGATATGGAGAAGAAGATATTGTAGTAGCCGGAGATTCTGCCGGAGGAGGACTGGCACTTTCACTCTGCCTGTGGTTAAAAAATCATGGGGAAAAGCTCCCAGCAGGTATCATAGCCATGTCTCCCTGGACAGACCTGACGATTAGCGGAGAATCCGTAGAGACAAATTTTGAAAAAGACCCATTATTTGGAAAGACAAGGGATAGTCTTCTATACAATAAGGACTATTTAGGGGATAATGATCCGACAAATGAATACATATCGCCATTATTTGGAAATTATGAAGGATTTCCACCAATGTTGATACAGGTAGGCTCCTATGAAATGCTTTTAAGCGATTCCGAAAGGGTGGCAGACAAGGCAAAAGAAGCTGGTGTCAAAGTAAAGCTGTCTGTCTATGAAGGAATGTTTCATGTATTTCAGATGGCGATGTTATTAATGCCGGAATCTAAGCAGGCATGGACAGAGATTAAACGCTTTTTAAATTATTTGGATACGGAGGATAGAACATAAGACACAAAGGAAATGCATAGAATCTTACAAAAAGAAGCTTTGGAGAACCATGAAAAAAGCTGTAAGAGTGTTGTTCTGTATCAATCTGTTAGTAGTGACTGTATTGGTATTTCGTGTTTTGACGGTAAAAATGGTGCAGATAAGACAGGATAGAGAGACGGTTTCAACACAGAGTAAAAATGTGAAGACACTGACGGAAGATACGAAAAAGAAGCGGGTGGCATTGACCTTTGACGATGGACCGGACCCTAATTATACAGAAAAGCTTTTAGACGGGTTAAAAGAAAGGGATGTGAAAGCAACCTTTTTTTTATTAGGAAAACAGGTGGATCAGTATCCTGATATTGTAAAAAGGATGTATAAGGAAGGGCATATCATAGGAAACCATTCTTATGACCATGTGAATTTGGCAACTCTTTCTGCTACGGATGCCAAAAATCAGATAAGCAAAACCAATGAAGCAATTTACAAGATAACCGGAGAATATCCCCAGTATTTAAGACCGCCTTTTGGAAATGAGCCTCAGAACGAAGATGTGGCAAAGGATATGATTACGGTTTTATGGGATGTGGACCCCCTTGACTGGTGTTGCGGAAGTTCCACAAACGTAGCGAACAAAGTGGAAAAGAGTGTGAAAGAGGGCGATATTATTCTACTACATGATGCATCGAAAAGCAGTGTTGAGGCAGCATTGCAGATTGTGGATGAATTGACAGAAAAAGGATATGAATTTGTAACCGTAGATAAACTCATATTTGAATAAATGAACATAAAAATGAAATTTTTGTTGCTTCAACTTGCAAAATGAGGTATATTCTATAAGGATAAGGTGAAAAAAATGGATATATTTGAATATATGAGAGAACAAAACATGCAAAATGAATCGCCGCTAGCGAGCCGCTTAAGACCGAATACCTTAGAGGAGGTAGTCGGTCAGCAGCATATCATAGGAAAAGATAAGCTGTTATATAGAGCCATTAAGGCAGACAAGTTGAGTTCCATTATCTTCTACGGACCGCCGGGGACAGGAAAGACAACACTTGCAAAAGTGATTGCCAATACCACGAAAGCGGAATTTCTTTCCATCAATGCCACCGCGGCAGGAAAGAAAGATATGGAAGAGGTCATAGAACAGGCGAAGAATAACCAGGGTATGTATGGGAAGAAAACCATTTTGTTTATTGATGAGATTCACCGTTTTAATAAAAGCCAGCAGGATTATCTGCTCCCCTTTGTAGAGGATGGAACGATTATTTTAATCGGGGCAACGACAGAGAATCCTTATTTTGAAGTAAATGGAGCACTGTTATCAAGGTCTGTTGTTTTTGAACTGAAGTCATTAGAAAAAGAGGATATCAAGATTCTCTTAAGACGTGCCATAACGGATACAGAGCGGGGGATGGGGTCTTATGGAGCTGTATTAGAGCCGGAGGCAGAGGAATTCTTAGCAGATATTAGTAACGGGGATGCGAGGGCAGCCCTGACCGCCATTGAACTTGGTGTTCTGACTACTAAGAGAAGTGAAGACGGACGGATTCACATTTCCCTAGAAGTAGCTCAGGAATGTATTCAAAAGCGGGCTGTGAGGTATGATAAGTTAGGAGACCAGCACTATGATACGATTTCTGCATTTATTAAAAGTATCAGAGGTTCTGACCCGGATGCGGCAGTCTACTATCTTGCACGAATGCTTTATGCAGGAGAGGACATTAAATTCATTGCAAGAAGGATGATGATTAGTGCATCGGAAGATGTGGGGAATGCAGATCCGAATGCATTGACCGTGGCAGTATCTGCGGCACAGGCAGTGGAGAGGATTGGAATGCCGGAGGCTAGAATTATCTTAGCACAGGCGGCAACCTATCTTGCATCGGCACCAAAGAGCAATGCCTCTTATATGGCGGTGGACCGTGCCATGAGCTGTATCAAAGAGACAAAGACCGCACCGGTTCCGGTTCATTTGCAGGATTCCCATTATAAGGGAAGTGAGAAATTAGGGCATGGATTGGGATATCTCTATGCACACAACTACCCGAATCACTATGTAAGACAACAATATCTGCCGGATGCATTAAAGGATGAAGTGTTCTATGAACCGACAGAGATTGGTTATGAAAAGAAAATAAAAGAACATTTAGAGTTTCTGCATAAGCAGGATGCGGCAGAATAGGAAAAGGATTTTAGGAGGATGAAAATGAAGTCTTATCAGGAAATGTCAAAGGAAGAATTGTTACAGGAAAAAGAAAGCCTAGAAGCAGCGTACAAAGAGTATCAGAAGATGAATCTAAGCCTGAACATGGCAAGAGGAAAACCATCGGAAGAACAGTTGGACATGACGATGGATATGTTAGAAGTCATTGATGCTAAGACCGATATGATTACAGAAGACGGTACGGATGTACGTAATTATGGCGGCATGGACGGAATTCCTGAGGCAAAAAAACTGATGGCTGATATGATGGGAGTATCTCCTGAAAATGTAATTGTATTTGGAAATGCAAGTCTTACCATCATGTATGATACCATTTCCCGCTCTATGACTCACGGTGTCTGTGGAAGCACTCCATGGTGTAAGCTAGATAAAGTAAAGTTCTTATGCCCGGTGCCTGGATATGACAGACACTTTGCAGTTACGGAACATTTTGGAATTGAGATGGTTAACGTTCCAATGACGGAAGACGGACCGGATATGGATATAGTAGCAGAATATGTCAATAACGACGCATCTGTAAAAGGCATCTGGTGTGTGCCGAAATATTCAAATCCACAGGGTGTGGTATATTCCGATGAGACCGTAAGACGTTTTGCGGCATTAAAACCGGCAGCAGAAGACTTCCGTATCTTCTGGGATAACTCTTATATTGTGCACCACTTATATGACGACAATCAGGCAGAGTTATTAGACATTATTTCCGAATGTGAGAAAGCGGGAAATCCGGACATGGTATACGAATTTGTATCGACTTCTAAGATTACTTTTGCAGGTGCCGGAATTGCAGCAATGGCAGCATCTAAGAAGAATCTGGACTTTGTAAAGAAGAGTATGACGATTCAGACCATTGGTTATGATAAGGTAAATCAGTACCGTCATGTGAAATATTTCAAGAATATGGATGGTATCAAAGCGAAGATGAAGCAGCATGCCGATATCATGCGTCCAAAATTTGAAATGGTAGAGGATATTTTAGAAAGAGAGATTGTACCTCTTGGAATTGGAAGTTATATGAAACCTTATGGCGGATATTTTATTACCTTTGAAGCAATGAAGGGATGTGCCGCAGAGATTGTCAGAAAGGCAAAAGAAGCCGGGGTTGTCTTAACCGGAGCCGGAGCACCGTTCCCATATGGGAAAGACCCGGAGGATTCTATCATCCGTATCGCGCCTTCTTATCCGACGATAGAAGAATTAAAGCAGGCAGCAGAGGTATTTGTAGTCTGTGTAAAATTAGCCAGTGTAGAAAAACTACTTTCTCAGATGTAGGATTGGAACGGCAAATCCGAAAATAATGCCAAGAGAGATAGCACCTGCTGTTTTAAAGGCGTCTAATCCCATATGAGCAGCGGTATTTGCTTCATTCATAATGAAATAATAAGATGTATAATAGATTCCCGCCCCGGGAACTAAGGGAAGAACCCCGGTCATCAGATAAATGGTGACCGGGGTTTTTTGCAAAATGGACAGAGTTCTGCTAAAAACCGTAAGAAAGAAGGTGGCAAAGAGGACAGAGAGTATTTTATCGATACCAAGCATTTCTAAAAAGCAGCAAGTACCCCAGGCGAGGCCGCCACAGAGTCCGCAGAAAAAATACTGTCTTTTGGGTGCATAGGAGACAGCGGCAAAAGCAAAGATAGCGATAAAAGCTAAAAGCGATTGTAAAAGAATCATGATAAGTTTCCTCCTAGAGTCTGATAAAAAGTCATAACCATTCCTACACCCACAGCAATGCAGACGGCGGTAAAAAGGGCATCTGCCATATGGATGACACCGGATAAGTAGTCACCGTTAAAAAAGTCCCGGATGGAGTTCGTAAGGGTAAGTCCCGGTAAGAGGGGCATAATGCAGCCGATGTTTACCATATCAATGTGAATGGGAACGGACAGAGCATGGACGAGGATAGCAGGAAGGGTAACGAGAGCACTTGCGGCAATGGTATAGAAAAAGCGGGAGAATCCGTGAGTCCGATAGTAATATAAAAGGGGCTGCAAGATACTGCCAAAACAGAATGCAAACAGGCTGTCGAGGGTACTTCCGCCAAAGAGCAGGGTAAAGGAAGCACAGCCAAAACCGGAAGCAATACTTTTTTCTAATAGAGTATGATTTTGCAAAGTAAGGCAGGCATTTAATTTTTCTAAGGCAAATACTGTGGAATAGTGATACTGGCAGATTTCTCTGGAAATCTGGTTGACAGCCGCAATCTGGTCTAAGTCTACAATACCGAAATTCACATGGCGGAAAAGACAGTAAGGCGGTTCATCGACAGATTCGATATTTGCAAAGATTGCATTGGAGAGCACATAGACATTGTAGTTTTGAATATCGTAAGCTTCGATGATGTGGCGCATGGTGTCTTCTACCCGGGAGATTTCGCTGCCGCTTTGGATAAGGATTTCTCCGGCTAAGACTGCTACATTTAAGACTTCCTGTTTTTTTGCCATAATAATTACCTCATTTTTATTTCTTCTTAGTAAAAGTATGAGAAAAAAAGATGGAAATTAAACGAAATAAAGGAAATCTCTTAGAATAATTTGTTTCAAAGATGTCATACTAAAGGCAAATAATAAAATGAGGTGATGGCATGAGTCAAAAGACCTATCGGATATGTTTGATATCTATGGTGATTATTGCACTGGCTGTCGGAGTCTATTTTTACAATCACATGGAAAAGGATACAGCGGACAGACAGGGAGCCTTGCTGGTAAAGGAGGAAATCTATGAGTAATCAGAAGATTTATATAAAGATAGAAAAGAATGTATTGGTGCACAATCGGAATGTCACCTTAGGAGATATTGCAAAGATTGAATGTACCGATGTGGGAACCCTGAGGAAATTGCGTCAAAAAAAGGTGTATACCTTTATGGCAGAAAACAAAAAGAAGAATCAGCTTCAAGTGTTTTCTATCTTAAAAATTATTCAACTGATACATGAGGATTATCCGAGTGCAGATGTACAAAACGAGGGAGAGGCAGATTTTATTATTGAATATGTACCGAGGATAAATCCGCCGATGGGAATCTCCTATTTAAAAACAGCACTTCTCTGTGTTGTGATTTTTTTTGGCTCTGCATTTACAATTATGGCATTTAACAATGACGTAGGTGTCAGTGATGTGTTTGCAAAATTCTATCTTCAGGTAATGGGAAGAGAGTCTAATGGATTTACGGAATTAGAAGTCTTCTATTCCATTGGAATGGCATTTGGAATTCTCGTATTTTTCAACCATGTTGGAAGAAAGAAGATTACTCACGATCCAACGCCGATTCAGGTAGAAATGCGTAAGTATGAAGAGGATATAGATACCACCTTTATAGAAAACAGCAGCAGAGGAGGAAGCAGTATCGATGTGGGTTAGACATATTGCATTAGCGCTTGCGGGACTAGTATCAGGGCTTGCAGTAGCTTCCGGTACCTTTGCCTTTCTCATTGCAATTGGAGTGATTCCGAGACTGATTGGAAAGTCCAATACGGCAAGATCGCTTTTTTCTTATGAAACGACGGTCTTCTTTGGAGGAGTCATCGGAAATATTATCTCTGTCTTTTTGGATGTTCCTGTACCTTTTGGAAGAGTGATACTGATTCTCTTTGGATTTTGTGCAGGAATTTTCGTGGGATGTCTTGCGGTGTCTTTAGCAGAGATATTGAATACATTTCCGATTCTGTTCCGGCGGTTCAAGTTGAGTATTGGATTGGCATGGGCACTGGCTTTTATGGCATTGGGAAAGATGACAGGAGCACTGTTTTATTTTTGGAATCATTATGAAACAACACTATAGCAATTCAGATGTAAGGTAAGGAGGCAAGCATGAAAGAGGAAGATAAACAGGTACAACAGCAGGAATACAATGAATATGTGGAACAGGTAACGCCAAAGAGTAATCTTTGTGCGAGCATGGCAAAGGCATTTTTAGTAGGAGGAATTATCTGTGTCATTGGACAGGTCATTTTAAACACTGCAATGAATACCTTTGGTCTGGATAAGGAGACAGCGGGAAGCTGGTGCAGTATGCTTTTGATTTTGCTTAGTATTATCCTGACCGGGTTCAATATCTATCCTACCTTTGCAAAATGGGGCGGAGCCGGAGCACTGGTTCCGATTACCGGATTTGCCAATGGAGTAGCGGCACCGGCGATTGAATTCAAAAAGGAAGGGCAGGTCTTTGGAATCGGGTGTAAGATATTTACCATTGCAGGACCGGTAATTTTGTATGGAATCTTTACAAGCTGGGTGCTGGGATTGATTTATTGGGTGTTGAAATTAATGGGAGTGGTATAGCACAATGGAAAGAAAGAAGCAAAGGAGAAACGGCGATTCTTCTTGAAGGTGCATACGTTAAAAATAGGACTAAATCAAGAGAAACCTTATAAAACAAGGATTTGAATGATTTAAGT
>JBJELL010000262.1:0-2087 GCA_051879115.1 Lachnospiraceae bacterium | reverse complement strand
GTCAGCAATAAGAAAAAGTTTTTGTAAAATGCATGAGATTGTAATATAATGGGAAAAGCATAAAAAGGGGGACGTAAATCCATGAACGAATTAAGAGCAATCATATTAGCAGCCGGAAAAGGAACTAGAATGAAATCAGAACTTCCGAAAGTGGTTCATAAGATTAATGACCAGTGTCTTGTGGATTATGTGATTGAAGCAGCAAGAGGAGCGGGAGCAGAGGAAATTTGTCTTGTAGTCGGATATAAACACGAGGTGGTAGAGGAAAATATTACCCATAAAGATGTCAAATATGCATTACAGACAGAGCAGCTTGGTACAGGACATGCGGTAAAATGTGCCGGAGACTTCTTAGAGGGAGACGGAGAAACTCTGATTCTCTTTGGCGATACACCGCTAATTACGGCAGATACCTTAAAACGGCTGACAGATTATCATAGAGAAAATCACGATACGGTAACCGTGTTGTCCGCTATGGTGGATGATCCGACCGGTTATGGAAGAATTATTCGTGATAAGGACGGCAATTTTGTGAAAAGTGTAGAGCATAAGGATGCCAACGAAGAGGAACTTGCTTCCTGTGAGATTAATTCAGGAATGTATGTTTTTGATACAAAGGAATTAAAAGAAGCCCTGAATCTTTTAACACCGAACAATGCACAGGGTGAATACTACCTGCCGGATACCTTAACCATTATTAAGGAAAAGGGACTTCGTGCGGATGCATTTGCATTAGAGGATGCAGAGGATATTACCGGAGTGAATGATAAAGAGCAGCTTGCAGAAGCGGCAAAGGTAATTGAGAGAAGAAAAAATGTTCATTTTTAACAGGAGAGGAAAACAGAAGATGTATTTGATTGCAGGTTTGGGAAATCCTACAAAACAATATGAGCATACAAGACACAATATTGGATTTGAAGTCATTGATGCCTTAGCGGAGAAATATAATATTCGTATCAATGAAAAAAAACACAAAGCCCTTATTGGAAAAGGGGTTATTGAAGGGCAAAAGGTGATTCTCGCAAAGCCGCAGACCTACATGAACTTAAGCGGAGACAGTATTGTGGAACTTGTGAACTATTACAGATTAGACCCGGAGACAGAGATTATTGTTATCTATGATGACATCAGTTTTGCTCCCGGAAACCTTCGTATCCGTGAAAGTGGAAGTGCCGGAGGGCACAACGGCGTCAAGAGTATTATTAAGAACTTAGATACACAGAAGTTTATGCGTATCAAGATTGGAGTCGGAGAAAAGCCAAAAGACTGGGACTTGGCAGACTTTGTGCTGGGACGTTTTTCTAAGGGAGAACAGGAGAATCTAAACGGTGCCATAGAACGGGCGATAGAGGCAATCGGCTACATGGTCAATGGAGAAGTTGCAAAGGCAATGAATGAATATAATAAAAAAGTAACAGAGTGACAGGTAGGAAAATGAAAGCAGTAGGAGAGGTTTTAAAAGACTGGGCAGAATATGAGAAATTACAGTCATTCCTGAAAAAAGAGACGGGCATCGTACAGGTGTCCGGCTGTGTGGACGCAGGAAAGGCACATATGGTATACGGAATTGGCAATGGTTTTCAAAAGAGAATCATTGCTACTTTTAGCGAACAAAAAGCGAGGGAACTATATGAAGACTGCCGCTTTTTTGACAGAAATACTGTATATTATCCGGCGAAGGATATCTTATTTTATCAGTCGGATTTAAGAGGAAATCAGCTTACCAAAGAACGGATGAATGCCATTAAGGTTCTGTTAGAAGAAGAGGAGATGACCTTAGTAACTACCTTTGATGGATTGATGAACCGCATCATGCGTCTGGAATGTTTAGAGGAATTCATTGTAACCTTCCGTCCGGGAGACACTCTTTCCATGGAAGAATTCGTCAAAAAATTAGTGGCGATGGGATATGAAAAGAACTATCAGGTAGAAGCCGGGGGACAGTTTGCTGTAAGGGGAGGTATCTTAGATATCTATCCGCTGACGGAGGAAAATCCCTATCGTATTGAACTATGGGGGGACGAGATAGATTCCATAAGAAGTTTTGCACCGGACAGCCAGAGGTCGATAGAGAATCTGGATGAAAT
>JBJELL010000261.1:0-8711 GCA_051879115.1 Lachnospiraceae bacterium | reverse complement strand
AGCAATGTTAGAACAGCTCAAGTTAGATGGTATTGTAAGCAGTGATGAGGAAATATACCGTGCAATGGATGAGAAGATGGAGACTGCTTCTAATATCATTCCGGTAAAATTAAAAAAAGATGGAAGCCTCTCAGCCGTTTCAAAGACCCTTTCCGACGTGGCATTTTCCAATCTGGGGGAATATGCCAGAAAAAAGATTACAGAACTTGGTAACGGTATGATGGAGGGAAACGTGACAGCAGAGCCTTATTTGCAGGATAAGAAAAGCGGATGCGATTTTTGTGGCTACCGGAGTGTCTGTGGATTTGATGAGAAGATTCCGGGGTATACCTATCGCAGACTAGAAAAGAACCTTAAAGACAACGAGATATTAGAAAAAATAAGTGAAGATTTAAGAAATGAAAAAGGCGGTGAATAACAAGGATGAAATGGACAAAAGAACAACAGCAGGTCATCGAACTGAAAAACCGTAACATACTTGTTTCCGCCGCAGCAGGTTCCGGAAAGACAGCCGTTTTGGTAGAGCGGATTATCAAAAGGGTTACCGATGAGAAACATCCGCTGGATGTAGACAGACTCTTAGTTGTAACCTTTACAAATGCCGCCGCATCGGAAATGCGGGAGAGGATTGGAGATGCTATTGAAAAGGCATTGGAAAAAGAACCGGAAAACCTCCATCTGCAAAGACAGCAGTCCCTAATTCACAATGCCCAGATTACAACCATAGATAGTTTTTGCCTCTATATTGTACGCAATTATTTTCATATGATTGATTTAGAGCCGGGATTTCGGATTGCCGATGAGGGCGAGTTAGAACTTTTAAAAGAGGATGTCTTAGAGGAAGTATTAGAAGAGTGGTATGCAGGAGAGGACGAAGACTTTTTTGCATTTATGACAGCTTATGCAACAGCGAAGAGTGATAAGAGTGTCCGTACCATGATAAGAAATCTTTTTGAGACAGCAGAATCGAACCCATGGGCGGAAGAATGGTTAGAGAAATTGGACGCAGACTACCAAAAGGCGGCAGAATGTCCTAGTGAAACAGCCTGGATGCAGAGTGCATTAAATTATTATGGGAACTGTATGGAGGGACTATTACAGGAACTGCAAAAAGCAGAGGAGCTGACAAAAGACTATGACGGCCCGAATATGTATGCTGCTGCGATCGAAAGTGACTTAGAACTGGTGCGTCATCTGAATGAATTGAAAACTTACGCAGAAATCGAAGAAGCACTTCGAGCCGTGAAAGGTTATGCAAAATTAAGCGCGGCGAGAAACTATGAAGGAAGCGTAGAAAAACAGAATCAGGTCAAAGCCATTCGGGAGCAGATGAAAGATACCATAGCAGAATGCAGGGAAAAACTCTTTTTTCAGACAGAGGAAGAATTAACGGAGTCTTTCAAAAGGCAGCAGCCAATGGTGCATATTTTAATAGGATTGGTAAAAAGTTTTTCTACAGCATATGCAGATAAAAAGCGGAAGAAAAACATTGTGGATTTCTCCGATATAGAGCATTTTGCCTTAGAGATTCTTGTGGATAAAAAGACAAAGGAACCCACCGTTGTTTCAGAAGAATTCAGCCGTTTCTTTGAAGAAGTTATGATTGACGAGTATCAGGACAGCAACTATCTGCAGGAAGAGATTCTAAGAGCGGTGTCGAAAGAACAGAAAAACGAAGCCAATATCTTTATGGTAGGAGATGTCAAGCAGAGTATCTACCGTTTCCGTCTGGCAAGACCGGAGCTGTTCATGGAAAAATATGAGACTTATACCAAAGAAGAGAGCACCCATCAAAAGATTGAACTGCATAAGAATTTCAGAAGCCGTGAGGAAGTGCTAGATACGGTAAATGATATTTTTTATAAAATCATGGGAAGAGACTTAGGACGTATTTCCTACGATGAGGACGCAGCCCTCTATCCGGGAGCGGATTATAAAGAAGTGTCACAAGAAGACAGCAATCGTACAGAAATTCTTATAACAGAGTTAGATGGGGCAAAAGAGGAACGGAACATTTTAGAAGCAAGAATGATTGGAAATAAAATACACACTCTCTGTGAAAGTTATCAGGTAACGGATAAAAAGAGTGGAGAACTGCGAAGGGTAAAATTTTCCGACATGGTCATCCTGCTTCGGAGTCCGGGAAGTGATGCAGAGAGTATGGCGGCAGAACTTGGAAGGATGGGAATTCCGGCACATGCGGTATCTAGAACCGGATATTTTTCCACGCAGGAGATACAGGTGCTTTTAAATTATCTTGCCGTTTTGGATAATCCAAGACAGGATATCCCATTAGCTTCGGTGCTTTCCTCCTGGTTTGGAAACATGACACAGGAAGAGCTTGCTAAAATCAGAGTGGCAGATAAGGAAAAACTCTTTTATGAAAATGTACTCTTTTTCATGGACTTAGAAGATAAAGCAAAAGAGTGGGAACTCTTAGACGGGAAAATCAAAGAAAAATTACGAAGTTTTACCACAACCTATAGACAGCTTCGCAAGATGAGCCGCTATCTGCCAATTCACGAACTGCTCTATGAGATTTTTGAAAAGACTGGATATCTAGATTATGTAACGGCACTTCCGGCAGGAGCACAGAGAAGGGCAAATACGAAAATGTTAGTGGAAAAGGCAATCGCTTTTGAGGGAAGCAGTTACCGGGGATTGTTTCACTTTATCCGCTATATTGAAAAATTGCAGAAATACGATGTAGACTTTGGAGAAGCGGAGATTGTCAGCGAGAATGAAGAAGCTGTGCGTATCATGAGTATTCACAAGAGTAAGGGCTTGGAATTTCCAGTCTGCTTCATCGCGGGATTGGGAAAACAGTTCAATAAAACAGACAGCCGGGGCAAGATAATTCTACACCCGGAACTTGGAATTGGCTTAGATGAATACGATGGAGAACGTCGTATCAAACGGACCTCTTTTGTAAAACAGGTCTTAGCAAAGCAGACAGATTTAGAAAACTTAGGAGAAGAATTAAGAGTTTTATATGTCGCCTTAACAAGAGCAAAGGAAAAGTTAATCTTAGTAGGCGGTATGAAAAAGGCAGAAGATAAGATAGAGGCAGCGAAGAACCATGCCGCAAAGGGAATCTTATCCTATGGATGCCGTACGAAAGCAGGTTCCTACTTAGACTGGATTCTTCCGGCGGTGTTCTCCTATGGAGAGAAATATCCGGTGGAAATTCTTTCGGATTGTGAAGGGGAAATTGCAGAAGAAATTAAGACAGGGCTCTATCGGGAGGCACTCTTAGATACCATTTATTCAGTAAAAAAAGAAGAGGCAGAAAGAATGGATGAACGTCTTTCCTACCGTTATCCGAGACTAGAAGAGGTGTCGTTAAAAACCAAGGTTTCCGTATCGGAATTAAAGCATGCGGCAATGGTATTTGAACCGGAGGAGGAGGACAGTATCCGGTGGTTTGAAAAAGAACAGCCAAGTCCATATGTGCCTCGTTTTATAAAAGAAAGAGAGGAAAACCGCGGTGCCTTAAGGGGAACAGCCGTACACCGTGTCATGGAGTGTATGGATTTTGCCCTGATGGAAGAACGGATTAGAGAAGCCGGTGGAAAACGGGAGATAAAAGTTCTGACACCCCTTGTTGAAAAAAGATTATTAGAACTCTTAGAAACGCATAAAATAGATGAGGAAATGTATGGGCTGATTCTACCGGATAAAATAGCGGGATTTTTTACCAAAGAGATAGCAGGAAGAATGAGCAGGGCACAGAAAGAAAACCGATTGTTCTTAGAAAAACCATTTGTAATGGGAAAGGAAGCAAAAGAAATCTATCCGCAGATAGAGAGCACGGAACGGGTACTGATACAGGGAATTGTAGACGTATTTTTTATCGAAAATGGAAAGGTTCACGTCCTTGACTATAAGACAGACCGTGTGACAAAGGCAAGCCAGTTAATCGGAAGATATCAGACACAGATAGAATTATATGCAGAAGCTCTTGCAAAGGTATTTGAGGTAGAGGTCGGAGAAAAAATCCTCTATTCCTTTGCATTAGAAGATACGATTGTAATATAGGAGGACATATGGAAATCATACTCGCCTCGGCATCGCCGAGAAGAAAGGAACTGTTAGAACAGATTGGCATGGAATTTACAGTAATTCCGGCAAAGGGAGAAGAACATATCACGAAAAAAGAACCGGAAGAAGTGGTTATGGAACTGTCTTTACAAAAGGCAGAGGAGGTAGCTAAAAGAGTATCTAGGGAAGCCTTTGTAATCGGTGCCGATACCGTTGTGGCATATCAGGGAAAAATCTTAGGAAAACCAAAAGACGAAGAGGATGCTTATAAAATGTTACAGGAACTTAGCGGAAATATTCATGAGGTCTATACCGGAGTAACATTGATTGATAATAAAAGAAATAAAGTTCATACCTTTTATGAAAAGACTTCCGTAGCTATGTATTCAATAGAAGATGAAGAGATAAGAAGCTATATTGCTACAAAAGAACCGATGGATAAGGCGGGAGCCTATGCAATACAGGGAATCGGAGCGAAGTTTATCAAGAGAATTGAGGGAGATTACTGTAACGTGGTAGGACTTCCGATAGGAAGACTCTATCAGGAAATAAGAGGAAAACACATTGAAATATGAGAACGTTTTTGGTACTATACAAGTGGATGCAATAGCATCGGCTGGGTGAGGGTTTTTTGTAAGGAGGTAGTGTAGGATGAATGAATACGATGAAGAATGTTTACAGATTTTTTTAGATAGGCAGTTACAGTTATTCAAAGAAGAGGTTGCTTCTACTCCGGAAGAAGCCGAAGAGTTTTTAGAAGACTGTATGGCAGTTGTATGTAAGAATCTAAAAGAAGTAAAAGAATATTTCGATGCAGAGGGTGTGGATATTTCAGGACTCTCTTTGAATGATTTAGAAGAATTAGAGGAAGTGTTTGCACTTCCAAGCGGAAGATATCTGATTGTAGAAGGGTAAGAGGAAATGTTAAAATACGATATAATTATTATAGGCGCAGGGCCGTCCGGTATCTTCTGTGCTTATGAACTGATGCAGGCAAAAAAAGATTTAAAGGTGCTCATGATTGAGAAGGGCAGAAGAATCGAGAACAGACAGTGTCCAAAGAGAAAGACGAAGGTTTGTGTGGGCTGTCAGCCATGTTCCATTACGACGGGATTTGCAGGAGCCGGAGCATTCTCCGATGGAAAACTCTCTCTTTCCCCGGACGTAGGAGGAAATCTGCCGGAGATTTTAGGATATGAAAAAGCAGTAGACTTGATAAAAGAATCCGATGATATTTATTTAAAATTCGGAGCAGATACCAATATTTACGGTGTAGATAAGGAAAAAGAGATTCGCGAAATCCGAAGAAAGGCAATCAATGCCAACTTAAAATTGATTGAATGTCCAATCCGCCACTTAGGAACCGAGGAAGGATATAAGATTTATTCCAGACTTCAGGAACATCTTCTAAATGAAGGGGTTGAGATTCGTTTTGATACCATGGTAAAAGATATTCTGACAGAGGATGGAAGAGCTGTTGGAATTGTAACAGAGGCAGGTGAGACTTTCTATGGAAAGGAGATTGTATCTGCCGTAGGTCGTGAAGGTGCAGACTGGTTTTCCCATATCTGCGAAAAGCATGGGGTAGAGACTGAGGTTGGAACCGTGGATATCGGTGTGCGTGTAGAGGTAAGGGATGAGGTCATGGACTTTTTGAACCGTAATCTCTATGAGGCGAAGTTAGTATATCATACACCGACCTTTGATGATAAGGTGCGTACCTTCTGCACCAATCCGTCCGGAGAGGTGGCAACGGAATATTATGACGAAGGACTTGCCGTGGTAAACGGTCATGCTTACAAATCGAAGGATTTAAAGACCAATAACACTAACTTTGCACTTCTGGTGTCGAAGAATTTTACCAAGCCGTTTAAGACACCGATTGAATACGGCAAACAGATTGCCCAGTTATCGAACATGCTATGTGACGGTAAGATTTTAGTACAGACCTTTGGAGATTTCAGACGGGGCAGAAGGACTACAGAAGAGCGTCTTTGCCGAAACAATCTGATTCCAACGTTAAAAGATGCTGTACCGGGAGATTTGTCTTTGGTATTCCCGCACCGCATTATGGTGGATATTGAAGAAATGATTTTAGCACTTGATAAGGTAACGCCTGGAATTGCCAGTGATGAAACCCTTCTCTATGGTGTGGAAGTGAAGTTCTATTCTAATAAAGTAGTGGTCAATCAGGAGTTTGAAACCAATATAAAAGGTCTTCGTGCGATTGGAGACGGAGCTTCGGTTACGAGAGGATTACAGCAGGCATCTGCAAATGGTATCTCGGTAGCGAGAAGTATCATAAAATCAATGGAGTAAATTATGAAACTGCACAAAAAGATAAAGTTAGCGGCGGTGGTGCTCTTAAGCACTACCCTGCTTAGTGGCTGTCAGATAGGAAATACAGAGATTGTTTTTCTACAGCCGGTTCATTATAATCAGGTATTCAAGATAGGCGATGAGACCTGCAAAAAAGAAGAGGCAAAGGTTTATCTTGCGAATTATGGGAATATATATGGCAATGCCTATGGTGTGGATTTGTGGAAACAGGAATCCAAGGCAGAGGATTTAGAACAGTATATCAAGGATATCACGGTATCCCAACTCTCAAAAGTAAAATGTATGAATGGGATTGCAAAACAGCAAAAGATTGAGCTGACAAAAGCAGAAGAAAAAAAAGCGGCGTCTGCTGCTAAGGAATATTATGAGTCCCTTTCAAAAGAGGAACGAAAATATATGGGAGTACACGAATCTGATATTGAGAAGATGTATCAGGAATACTGGATTGCCCAGAAGGTCTATGACAAGCTGATGGGAAGTGTGAATGAGGAGGTCAGCGATGATGAGGCGAGAGTTATGGAGGCAATGCAGATTTTTGTAAAGGATAAATCCAAGGCAAAGGAAGTAAGAAGCCGTTTGAAAAATGGAGAGGATTTCGCAGCAGTGGCGGGAACCTATAATGAAAAGGGAAAAATCGAACTGTCCTTTGGAAGAGAGGACATGCCAAAAGAAGTGGTAAAGGAAGCCTTTGAATTAGAGAATGAAGAAATTTCCGGAATGATAACTGCTGATGATGGCTATTACTTTATCAAATGTGTGAATAAATACAATCAGGAATTAACAGATAAGAACAAAAAAGTCATTTTAGAGGAACGCAGAAACAAAGCATTCAACGATGTGTATGACGAATATGTGGAGGAGACTTCTGCAGTGTTCAATAAAAAAATGTGGAAAAAGATTTCGGCAGAGCCGGAAGACGATGTAAAGACAAATTCTTTCTTTAAGATAATTGACCGGGTAATCGAAAACCAGAAATAAGCGGCACGAAGAATACGAAAGAGGGCGAGAATATGAAATCAGCCAAACGAAAGAGAATTGTACTTAGTACGGCAGTACTGGTAATTGCAACTGTAATCATTGCAGGGGCATTGTTAGTCTATGCGAGGATGATAAATAAGCGTCTGATAGAAGAGATTAACCAGAGAGGAAAGCAGATTTCAGAACAAAATGAATTCTCAGTAGAAGAAGAGATAAAGGGACAGATGAACAGTCTGATGGAGATTTCGGAAAGAATCAGTGCGTCCGGGACTCTCGATGCAGACAAAGAAGTAACCGCATTAAAAAGCATCGGTAAAAGGTATTCTTTCAAGAGGATGGCAATTATAATGCCGGATGGAGAGGCCTATACAACGGATAAAGTGAAGATGAATCTGTCGGAGCATGAATTTTTTCAAAAATCCATGCAGGGTGAGAATTTTATCTCAGGAAGGATTTCGGATTATTCGGATGGAGAAGACATCATTGTATTCAGCGTACCGATTTACATAAAAAACAGGGTAGAAGGAGTTCTGATTGCTACCTATTCTGCAAAAACGATGCAGGATATGCTGGCACTTTTATCCGGTGAGGACTGCGATTCTTATGTGGTGGATGCAGAGGGAAAATTGATTGTTTCGAGTATTCAGGATGACAAAATAGACTATGAGAGCAAAGATATCTATTCTATTTTGAACATGTCTGGAGAGAACGAAAAAGATGCTGAACAGATGCAGAAAGATATTACGGAAAAAAAGTCCGGAAGTGTCGCTTTAGAAGATACACAGGAAGCCTATGTGCATTATCTTTCTTTGGGAATCAATGACTGGTATTTAGTCAATGTGATTTCTTCTAAGGTATTGGATAGTGACCGTAATTTTATTATGGGAAGTACCTATCTTTTAGCAACTGCAGTTATCTTTGTGTTTATCCTGTTTATTGCCTACATCATGGGTGCAGAGAAGAAAAAGCGTCAGAAGATGGAACAGCTTATGAATGTGGATGAACTGACCGGAGGCAATACCTACCTGCATTTTTGTGACTTAGCAGAAGAAAAACTAAAGCATACCGACAAAAAGGCGGCTTTAATATCCATGGATATTCAGAATTTTAAGCTGATTAATGAGATGTATGGAAAAGAAGAAGGAGACAGGGTACTGCGTTATCTTTACAAGTCCTGGGAGAACTGGATAACGGAGGAAGAGATATTTGGAAGAAGAATTGCAGACAGTTTCTTTGTGCTGGCATTTTATGACAATATGGAAGAAATATTAGACCGGATAGAGGATTTTATAGAGCACTTGAAAAACGATAATGCCAACAGTCGGAAAGGGCATGTATTTCGTGCGAAAATG
>JBJELL010000260.1:0-2088 GCA_051879115.1 Lachnospiraceae bacterium | reverse complement strand
AACCCGGAAAAGATTAAGGTAAAAGGAAAAGCAGAGCAGTTAAATAAGATTACAGTGATTACGATTCCAAAAGAGGACTTAGATATCTCAGGAGCAAAAGAGACTCTGACAAAGGAAATTGATATCAGTACCTATCTGCCGGAGGGGGTAACTTTGGTAGACAGCGAACATGCCAAGGTGCAGGTTACCATTGTAATTGAAAAGACAGAGACGAAAACATTTAACGTACCTGTAAAAAATATAAAAATATTTAATTTATCAGATGATTATGACATAGAATATCAAGGCGATAAAATTCCGGTAACTATAAAAGGTTATACTTCGGATTTAGAATCCCTGTCTGCATCGGACATTATGTTATCCATAGATGTGGGGCAGGTTCAGCCTGGAACCAGTGAAGTACCGCTTTCCTTAAATTTAGGAAGTGAATACACACTTGTGGAGAATTCCACTGTTACCATTAATCTGATAGATAAAAATGCAAAAGAAGATACGACACAGGATGAGACGGTGGAAGAAGAACAATAAGCAGGAGGGATAAAAATGGCAAGAATGTTTGGAACTGACGGTGTACGCGGAGTAGCCGGTTCGGAACTGACAATAGAATTAGCAACAAAACTTGGTCAGGCGGGAGCCTATGTACTGACAAAGGAACAGAGTCATCAGCCTACTATCATTGTAGGATGTGATACGAGGATTTCAGGAGGAATGTTGGCAAATGCACTTATGGCGGGTATCTGTTCCGTAGGGGCAAACGCAGTTTATGTGGGAGTTCTGCCTACACCGGCAGTTGCCTATCTGACTAGAAAACACAAGGTGGATGCAGGAGTTGTCATTTCTGCTTCCCATAATCCTATGGAATTTAACGGCATCAAGTTTTTTAATGGAGAGGGCTATAAGTTATCCGATGCATTAGAAGATGAAATTGAAGCATTAATTAAGAACGATATGAAGGATGTGGTGCTTCCGGTCGGTTCCGGCGTAGGAAGGATAGATTATCGTTTTGACATCCGTGAGGAATATGTAAGCTTTATCAAAAAATGTGTTCCGGTTGATTTGACGGGAATGAAAATTGTTGTGGACTGTGCCGAAGGTGCCTCCTATTACACTTCTGTAAAAGCATTGAAAGATTTAGGGGCAGAAGTGGTTGCCCTCCATGTCAGCCCGGATGGAACCAATATCAATGCAAACTGCGGCTCTACTCATATGGAAGAATTAAGAGCGAGAGTCGTATATGAAAAGGCGGATGTGGGTCTTGCTTTTGACGGAGATGCAGACCGTATGCTCGCAGTAGATGAACTGGGAAATATGGTAGACGGAGATCAGCTCATGGCAATCTGTGCCAATTACATGAAAGAAAAGGGGACACTTAAGAAAAATACCATTGTTGCTACGGTAATGAGCAATCTTGGAATGTTTCTGATGGCAGAGCGGGAAGGTATCCACATGGAGAAGACAAAGGTGGGAGACCGCTATGTACTTGAGAATATGAGAGAAAATGGATATAATATAGGTGGAGAACAGTCCGGACATATTATTTTTTTAGATGAGAATACAACCGGTGACGGACTTTTAAGTGCTCTCCATCTGCTTCAGGTCATGGTAGAGACAGGAAGAAAACTCTCAGACCTGGCATCCATTATGGAAGTGCTTCCACAGGCACTGGTAAATGCAAAGGTTCCGAATCATAAGAAAGAACATTTTGCTGAGTACACAGAGATTGCAGAGGCAATCGCAGAGGTAGAGAAGAAATTCGCGGGGGAAGGAAGAGTATTAATCCGTCCTTCCGGAACAGAACCTTTAGTCAGGGTCATGATAGAGGGAAAAGACCAGAAACTCATCGAGGAAGAGGCAAAGAAATTAGCGGAGCTGATTACAAATATTATGCTTTAGGGGGAAGCTTAGCGAAGCTATTAAGAAGGAAAGAGGGAGAAGATATGGTATCACAAAAAGTAGCAATTAAGAATCCGACAGGACTACATTTAAGACCGGCGGGGGTATTGTGTAAAGCCGCAATGCAGTACAAATCATTGGTAACATTTAAATATGGCGATAATACGGCTAATGCAAAGAGCGTATTAAGTGTTC